>JBDSOC010000048.1:0-4258 GCA_039915085.1 Chitinophagaceae bacterium | reverse complement strand
TTGGATTTCAAAAAGAAGTTATAGGCTCTCTTGCTATTTTTATTTGCAGGCAACGTCTCCCGGAGGGGACGTTTGCGTCCCATGCTAGCGCAAGTATGCAGAATAGCCCTAGGCGCCAGCGTACTTGTGCGATAACTTTAGCGGATCAGCTACATGCACAAAAAGCCAAAACGCACTACATGCACAAGAAGCCTGCACACAATACTACGCCTCATTCTTGCGCCAGCTTCATTATCATTAAGTACATCACTAGCGCAATTATGCAGAACAGTCTTTTATTTGCCAGCAACGTCTCCCGCAGGGGACGTTGCGTCATTACGGAGTACAATCCTTCCTGGAAAAAGAATCCCTTTATGCTGCAGAGAATATGCCTGATTGGATTCCTGCTATCACCGGTAGACGGTTTGTGGATGTGCAAATGAAAAAAACCATCACTTATAAAATGGAGATTTCAAGATGACCTGTTTTCCGGTACAACCAAATTTTCCATATAAAATTTTACGCAGCCGCATCTTTTTTTGCTTTTTCATAAGGCGCAATAAGCGCCCTGAATTTAAGTACATCTTTAGGTTCCAGTAAATGGTGCAATGTTGCCAGTGATTCAAAATTAGCATACCCTTTATCTAATGCACTTCTTACTGCATTAAAAATGGCTTGCGTGTTTGTATTGTCAATTAAAACAAGGCTGACTGCCTGGTTAACGTAATAGCCCGGCTCTTCGGGGCGCAGTTGAATTAATGTTTCATAATCTTTTAGTGCCGCTTCAGGATTTGATGTTGCATCATAGGCACTGGCCCTGGTTTCAAAAAACAAAGGATTGTCTGCAGGCGGAACTTTTATTTTTTTTAACCATTCCAACGCTTCTTTGGGTTTATATATAGCGTTAAACAATCCGGCTATGTTTATTTGTATATCGTTATTGCCGGGATGGAGTTCGAGTGCTTTATAAAATGATACAAACGCTTCCTGCACAATGCCCATTTCTACCAGTGTACGGCCGCGGTTAAAATGTACAGTGGGATCCAATGGGTTTTCTTTAACCGCTTCATCCAGCAACGCAATTTCAGGTTCATTTTCCTTTAATAATTTTTCTTCAAATACTTCTGATATATGCTCTGCTATTTTGGTTCTTATTTCAAATTGTTCGCGGGCCTGCTTAATGTATTCGTTCATTAAGTTTGTCCTGGCGGCTTCGTCACGCAGACCTATATTTTCCATCAGTGTGTTCAGGTCTGTAAACCCTTCATCCCAGTCCTCAAATGGAAAAAAAACTCTTAGAGGCGCACTCAGGGTTCTTTTAAATGACGCTTCATCTGTTTTAAAAACAATATCAAATTCTATCATCAATGATGCATCACCTGCGAGGCTCCATATATCATCAATAATATTTTTATTTTCTTCATCATATTCCAGTTCAATCATTGGCAGCACAACCTGCGCATTCTCCTTTACCAGGAACGGTGTATTAATGACCCATTTACCATCTCCGGAAGAAACCATTTCCATTCCATCTCCGTTTTCTCCCTGTCCATTAAATGTAAACTGGGGTAATATCATAGCAATGTCGTTGCCTGTTTTGCTTTTGGTTCCTTTAGATATGGAGGGTGTTATTTTAACCTGGTTAATCTTCAGGTTAGTGAATCCGGTATTTTTAAGTGCTATAGCAAGGGAATTGCTGCCCGTACCAATGAATAAAATAAATTCATTCAGCTGCGTATCAGTAACATTTTGCCATTCCACGGAAAAAGGAACTTTACTGGTAAAATATTTTGCAACAAGCGTTGTATTTATTTTTTCTGATTTGAGATAGCTGTATATTGCTAAGACAATGGAAATAATAATTTGCCAGCCATGAAGCAGCAGGAAACCGGATATGGCAGGATTCAGGAATTTTATCCAGTTTTGTTTGCCTATCCATTTCAGAATAGCTGTTTTATCAATAAGCAATGAACCGGTAGCCGACAATAATAACCAGGACATCAAAAAAACGATTGTACCAGTTGCTATTCTTACAATTAAAACTTTCCGGCTAAACTGTATAGTCATTGGTATGAAAATTTGATAAATGTGTTCTTTAAAGTTAAGTTTTTTTAAAACACAGCATTGCTTTCCTTTATGCAGGATGATTTTCTTCTCTGCTTATATTCTTTATTGCAAGTTGCTGAGATTACTTCCTGCGCCGGGGTGACAGGAATGTGTGCAATGACGGGGAAATTGCGGTAATAGAGGATTCAGAATACACAAAACAGGGGCAAAACAACATACTAAAAGCCTTCAAAAAAGCGTTTTTAATAATCCAAATCCTAAACCCACTTATATGAAAACCTATGCGCAAGCATCTAATTGTCAAAACTGCTCCTGTAGAATAGAGGAGACCGTTTTCGATTACTCCATGGAGCATTATGATTTTGCTTTATGTACTTTATGCCAGGACTGGCTTAAAAATAAAATGGATGAAACAAGCCAGGAAACCATTTATTTATATTTATCCCTGCGAACAAGAAATGTTCCTGCAAGCCTGGAAAAATCCGATGCGTATAAAACAACTGATATAGCCGTCATAGACGCAAAAGTGAATATTGAAGTAGATGGCCCGCAGTACAATTCAAATCCAGGCCAGGCATTGTCCGATTTAGAAAGAACTTACGCTTCGTTTAAAAAAGGCTACCTGACGCTGAGAATCCCTCATTCCCTGGTCAGGAAAAATCTTGATCAGACAGCTGATTGTATCACTGAGTTCCTGAATGTAAGCAGGCAAAAAAATGATAGTCAATAAAATCATGCTAAAAATTCTTTCACTTTTGCTGCTTTCTGTTTCTTTAAAAGGCCAGATGGTATACAAAACGCCATCCGGTGTTAAATATCATTTGGCTGCCTGTAGAATGGTTAAGAATACTTCTGAACAAATAACCATCGCTGCTGCAGGCGAACTGGGTTTACAACCATGTAAAATATGCCATCCTCCCACGGTTGCGGTATTGTCATCCTCCATTAATAAAGCACAGGGCGAAGGAGAAATATTGCAATGCAAAGGCATGACGAAAACCGGTTCAAGGTGCAGGCACATGACCCGCATTGCAAATGGCTATTGTTTTCAACATCAACCGGGATAGCATCGGTTTTTTCCTGGATGTTTTCATATAAGACCGATAACTTTTATTTTATTGGATCACTATCTTCCAGCCATAAAAGAAATAGAAATCTTCAGAAATAAATATTTTTTCATAAATAGGTTTTTTTAGGAAGCAACAATATAGGAGCGCCATGTTACCTTCTTAGTAACGTTCACCAGTAATGTTTCTTTGTTGTAAAATTGACGGGCAAAGCTGCGGCTATTATAAAAAATTTCAAATAAAAAATGCGGCCAATTGTTTTTTTAGCAGCATTAAATGGTTTTTCCGGTGTTTCAACTGGAAACTGGTTTTCCAGGCTGCTTGGTTAGTTATTCGTGTTGTCTTTTACCTTAATTTCCGTTCATGAAAAAAATACTACTGCTTTTATTATACATCTTTTTGTTGTATTTGCCTGCCGGTGCGCAACAATTTAAGGTGAGCTATTCTTCTGCTGCCTTCAATAGATCTTTTACAGGAAAGTTGCTATTGTACCTCAATAAAGAAAATAAAAACCCCAAAGATGGAGCAGTGGATTTGGAATCTTTTCCATGTTTTTCTATTGATGTGGTAAACGGACAACCCGGCACCACCGTTATAATTGATGATAAAGCGGCTGCTTATCCTGCAAAATTATCTGATATTGAAAGAGGCGAATATTATGTGCAGGCAGTTTGGGACAGGAACTCCGGTGGAAGAGCAATATCAATGAGCCCGGGTAATATTTATTCAAAACCAGTAAAAGTGCAACTCACAAAAGAGATCAATAAGGTATTTACGCTGGTGGCTGACCAGGTAATACCAGAACAGTCATTTAAAGAAACGGAGTTTGTAAAAGAACTGAAAGCGCCTTCAGCATTGCTGGCTGCCTTTCATAAAAAACCAATGACGGTGGATGCCGCAGTTATACTTCCTGCCGAATATTTTACAGCCACAACAAAAAAATTTCCTGTTCTGTATATTGTTGCTGGTTATGGCGGGGAGTACCATAATTATTCAGGTGACACGTTAAGCCGCAGCCGTCCGCTTGATTCTGCTTCCTGCATTACTGTTTACCTGGATGGCAATTGTGCACTTGGCCATTCTGTATATGCCAACAGCGCTAATAATGGCCCGTGGGGTGATGCGCTGGTAAAAGAATTTATTCC
>JBDSOC010000031.1:0-41978 GCA_039915085.1 Chitinophagaceae bacterium | reverse complement strand
AATGCCTGCTGTACCACAAACAAATTACGGATTTGTAAACCAAAAGAACCTGCTGTTTAAAAACGAATCTTCTTTTTTGGGTTTTGATAAACCTTCGTTTAGTAATGGTGCGGCTTATGGGGATTTGGATGGTGATGGGGATTTGGACCTGGTAGTAAATAATGTGAACCTGGAAACATTTGTATACCGTAATAATGCATCTGAAAACCTTCATCATCATTACCTGAAAGTAAGTCTTCACGGCACCCGTTCCAATTCTTTTGGATATGGTTCAAAGCTTACTTTATTTACGAAAGATAACAGGCAACTGCTTGAACAGATGCCCACACGTGGTTTTGAAAGCAGTGTCGATCCGGTATTGAACTTTGGGATCGGTACAAATACGGTAATCGACAGTATAGAAGTTTTATGGCCCGATAACAATGTTCAGGTTATAAGAAATATAAAAGCTGATACCACGATTCATTTTTACCAGGAAATTGCGGGAAAAAATAATCCGCCATTGACAAAGAAACCGCTGCCACTTTATACAAATGTAACCGCTACCGGTATAAAAGGAAGTATACAGCACCGTGAGAATGAGTATTCAGACTTTGATATAGAAAGGCTGATGCCAAAAATGCTCTCAACAGAAGGGCCCAAATTAGCAGTGGCAGATATGAACAATGACGGACTGCAGGATTTTTATATGGGCAGTGCTTTGGATGATACAGCAAAAATTTTTATACAACAGCGGAATGGTCTTTTTATACAAAAACCGCAGGCTGCTTTTATAAAAGATAAAGAGTATGAAAATACCGGTGCTGTTTTTTTTGATGCTGATGGTGATGGTGATCAGGACCTGGTGGTAGTATCTGGTGGTAACCAGTTAAAACAGGGTGCGCCGGGTTTATTGGCCAGGTTATACCTTAACGATGGCAAAGCTGATTTTACAAGAGCAGCGAAAGGATGGCCTTCTATAAATGTTAATGCTTCCTGTGTAAGAGCCGGTGATTATAACGGCGATGGAAAACCAGATATTTTTATCGGAACAAGAGATATACCCGGTAGTTATGGGGTAATACCCGCTTCTTTTTTATTGCTTAATAATGGTAACGGAACATTTACTGATGTTACACAATCAATAGCGCCGGATCTTTTAAAATTGGGTATGGTAACAGACGCACAATGGACAGATATTGACGGGGATGGGAAAAACGATTTAGTTGTTGTTGGAGACTGGATGCCTGTTACTATTCTAAAATACATTAATGGGAAGTTGCAAAAGGCAAATGAACTTATCAATACTGCTGGTTGGTGGAATTGCCTTACAATAGTTGATTTGAACGGGGATGGTAAACCTGACCTGGTGGCAGGAAACAATGGATTAAATACCCGGATAAAAGCCGATAAAGATCACCCTGCAAAATTATATGTAGATGATTTTGATAAGAACGGGCAAACAGAATGCATTCCCGCTTATTATAAAACAGATGGAAAATCATATCCCTATTTTTTAAAAGGGGAATTGGAAAGCCAGGTACCTGTGTTCAAAAAGAAATTTTTACATTTTAATGAATATGCCGGTAAAACCATTGACCAGGTTCTTACACCTGAGCAGTTACATCATGCCGGCATTTTAACTGTTAACCAGGTTCAATCCTGCATTTTTATCAATGACGGAAAAGGAAATTTTAATATGCAACCCCTTCCGGCAATGGCCCAGCTTGCACCTGTGTTTGGCGCACTGGCCACAGATCTTAACGGCGATGGTTTAACAGATTTATTTCTTGCAGGAAATTTTTATGGACTTAAACCACAGACTGGCAGGTTTGATGCCAGTTATGGTACCACGTTGCTGGCAGACGGAAATGGTCATTTTAAGTACATTGCACCAGGCAGCAGCGGATTATTTGTTAAAGGAGAAGCGCGGGATGCAAAAATGATACGTGGAAGCAATGGAGATAGTTACATTATTGTGGCAATGAACAATGAGCCCCTTTATTTATTCAGCAAAAAATAATCCGCGCTTATAAACAGGTAGACTAAATTTACGCAATGCCTGCTCCAACAGGCGTTTTTTATCAATACTTCTTAACGATATGCGCTTATGAAAAAGAACTACTGTAGCAGGATGGTGCTTTTTATATTTTTGATTGCTGTTCATGCAATGGTTCAGGGACAGGATCTTCAGCAATCAGTTTCCAGCTTTAATCAAAACTGGAAATTCCAGCTGGGCGTGACAAATGATGCATCCGGCGAAGGTTTTAATGATGCGGCATGGCGCAGTTTGCAGTTACCGCACGACTGGAGCATTGAATTACCGTTCGATTCAACCAGTCCCACTGGTACAGGTGGTGGCGCTTTGCGTGGTGGTCTTGGCTGGTACCGTAAGACATTTACCTTGCCTGCAGGATCAAAAGATAAAAATATTTTTATAGATTTTGACGGGGTATATTGTAATAGCGAAGTATTTATCAATGGTCATTCCCTTGGTGTCCGGCCAAATGGGTTTATCTCATTCCGCTATAACCTTACACCTTACCTGAAATTTAATAACCAGCAAAATACAATTGCTGTAAAAGTTGATAACAGCCAGCAGCCTAATTCACGCTGGTACAGTGGATCAGGCATCTACCGCAATGTATGGCTGGTAACAGTCAATGATATCTTTGTGGATCATTGGGGCAGCAGCATCACTACTTCAGCTGTAAGTGATCAGTCTGCGGGCGTAAACATAAAAACAACCATTAATAATAGTAAAGCCGGTGCCGCTGATGTGGTAGTTAAAACTACTATTTATGATGAAATGAGAAAGCCGGTACAAACACACAATACTACTGTTAGTTTCAGCAATAATACCGTAAAGGAACTGGCGCAGGATTTTACAGTTACCAAACCACAACTATGGTCAGTTGAACATCCTTATTTATACAAAGCAGTTACGGAATTGCTTGTTAACGGTAAAACCACGGATACCTATACCACTGTTTTTGGTATCCGCTATTTTAATTTTGATGCGGACAATGGGTTTTCATTAAATGGAAAGCCTGTTAAAATAATAGGCGTTTGTGATCACCACGATCTTGGTTGCCTGGGTGCTGCAATAAATAAAAGAGCTTTGGAAAGACAGCTGGAAATTTTAAAAGCGATGGGTTGTAACGGCATCCGCACTTCGCATAACCCGCCGGCACCCGAATTGCTTGATCTGTGCGATAAAATGGGATTTATTGTAATGGATGAAGCTTTTGATATGTGGAAGAAAGCAAAGAATAAGTATGATTATCATGTAAACTGGGATGAGTGGCATAAAAAGGATTTGGAGGACCAGGTACTGCGTGATCGCAATCACCCGTCCGTTTTTATATGGAGCATTGGCAACGAAATACCTGAGCAATGGGCCGGGAAAGACGGTAAAGATTCATCAGGTGTCATTATTGCCAGGGAGCTGGCAGCTATTATTAAAAACCTTGATACAACAAGGCCCATTACTTCTGCATTGAATAATCCTTACCCGGAGAATGCTATTTACAAATCAGGCGCTTTGGATCTTGTTGGATTTAATTATCATCACCAGGATTTCAAAACTTTTCCGCAAAAATTTCCTAATCAAAAATTCATTGCTACAGAAACAGTTTCGGCTTTGCAAACCCGCGGTCATTATGATATGCCTTCTGACAGCATCCGCCGCTGGCCTTCGCGCTGGGACAAACCTGTAACAGATGCCAATGCAGATCTTACCTGTTCTGCCTATGATAATTGCTCCGCTCCCTGGGGTTCAACACATGAAGAAACTTTGAAAGAGTTGTTGAAATTTAAATTTGCCAGTGGTATGTATATTTGGACAGGTTTTGATTACATAGGTGAACCAACTCCTTATCCATGGCCGGCACGCAGTTCTTATTTTGGCATTATAGATCTGGCAGGTTTTCCCAAAGATGTATATTATCTGTACCAGTCGCTGTTTACTGATAAACCTGTATTGCATATTTTTCCGCATTGGAACTGGAAAGCGGGACAAACAATAGATGTTTGGGCATATTACAATCATGCAGACGAAGTGGAACTTTTCCTGAATGGCAAATCGCTGGGCGTTAAAAAGAAAACAAACGATGATTTGCATGTAATGTGGCGGGTGGTGTACCAACCAGGTGTTTTAAAAGCTGTATCAAGGATGAATGGCAGGACAATTTTGGAGCGTACAATCAACACCGCAGGTGTACCGGCAGGTATTGTTTTAACAGCTGACAGAAAAAGCATTCATGCAGATGGTGCGGACCTGTCTTTTGTTACAGTAAAAGTGGTAGACAAAAACGGCAACCTGGTTCCGGGTGCTGATAATCTTATAAATTTTTCGCTGAATGGAAATGCGGTTATTGCCGGTGTTGATAATGGTAATCCCGTAAGCATGGAATCTTTTAAAGCATATAAAAGGAAAGCATTTAACGGTATGTGCCTTGCCGTTATACAATCAAATGGTAAGCCCGGCCTGGTTTCTTTAAAGGCCAATATGGAAGGATTGGCTCCGGCAACAATTGTGATTACTGCCAAATAGTAATTGCCAGGTCTTTGGCCAAAGAGAGGCAGGAGATTAATACAGCGGCAGGTTTGTAAAGCAAAGAATATTTACATGAAAAAAATCTACATAATTTTCAGCCTGCTTCTTATAGTTATTGCTATGCAAGCTCAAACGACAGATAATATAATACGCTTAAACCAGCTTGGCTATTATTCATACGCTCCCAAGATCGCCATTCTTGCTGCTACTACCGCAGTCAGGGATTTTTATTTGGTTTCTGCAACAAAAAAGGATACCGTTTTTAAAGGTCAGCTAAGTGCGGTAATACAATCTGCCAATTCATCACTGAAAACTGAAACAATTGATTTCAGTGATTTTCACACTACAGGAACGTTTACAATTGTAATACCCGGTCTGCCACCTTCTTATCCTTTTGCTGTTGGAAATAATGCAAATCATGAGGTGGCTACCGCTTCATTAAAAGGATTTTATTACCAGCGTGTATCCATGCCATTGGAAGCAGCTTACGCCGGCAAATGGGCAAGGCCGGCGGGTCACCCGGATAACATTGTTTTTGTTCATCCTTCTGCGGCAACAGATAAAAGACCTGCGGGTACCGAAATTTCAACGCCGGGCGGTTGGTACGATGCCGGAGACTACAATAAGTATGTAGTAAACTCCGGAATTACAATGGGTACATTGCTGGCTGCATATGAAGATTTCCCTTTGTATTTTGATACCTTACTTACCAATATACCTGAGAGTAAAGATGCAGTACCTGATATTATAAATGAAGCTTTATATAATTTACGCTGGATGATTACCATGCAGGATCCCTATGATGGAGGTGTGTATAATAAATGTACCAATGCCGTTTTTGATGGTATGGTTATGCCGGGCGTGTCAAAATTACCAAGGTATGTGGTACAAAAAGGAACAGCAGCTACGCTGGATTTTGCGGCGGTAATGGCGCAGTTTAGCCGCATCGCAAAAAAAATGGAAAAGCAATTACCAGGTCTTTCCGATAGCTGCCTCCGTGCTGCAAACAAAGCATGGCAATGGGCATTGAAAAATCCTGCATTGGAGTATGATCAGAAAACAATGAATACATTGTACGAACCAAAGATTTCTACCGGTGCCTATGGCGATCATGAATTTTCAGATGAATGGTTCTGGGCAGCTGTTGAATTATATGTAAGTACAAAAGACAAACGATACCGTACTGTTATCAACCAGGGTATAAGTGATAGCATGGTGCTGCCCTCCTGGGGCAAAGTGCGTATGCTCGGTTATTATACTTTGCTGCGCAACGCACAATCCCTGCCAAAGGAACTGGCGGCAGATATAAGTCGTATAAAGGAAAGGTTGCTGCATTTTGCAGATGCTTACCTGGTTCCTGCAAAGGAAAGCGCTTTTCAAACTGTAATGGGCCGGTCAAAAAAAGATTTTAACTGGGGCAGTAATTCCAATGCAGCCAACCAGGGCATTGTGTTAATAAACGCTTACTTTGTTTCAAAAGATAAAAAATACATTGATGGTGCCTTGAGCAACCTGGATTATATACTGGGGCGCAATGCCACCGGCTATTGTTTTGTAACAGGCGCAGGCAGCCGCTCTACAATGCATCCGCATCATCGTGCTTCGGTAGCGGATGGTATTACTGAACCTGTTCCTGGTTTGCTGGCAGGTGGTCCTAACCCGGCTATGCAGGATAAATCACATTATGATTTTACTGAACCAGAAACAGCTTATGCTGATGTTAATGGTGCTTATGCAAGTAATGAAATTGCCATCAATTGGAACGCACCGCTGGTATATCTTTCCAATGCCATTGAGGCATTACAGTATGAACTGAAGTACAGCACAATTCGCTGACCACCTAATCTGCGCATGTCAGCAATATATATCAAACGGAAAATAAATTATTACCACAACTGTCCTTTAAATTATATCTCATCAATGCAGACTATATACCAACCAATGAGGCGCCTTTGCAACAATACGCAGGCAGCGGTTATAAATTGTTGCAGATGAACGGTACCTGTCATTTTCCCATGCTGGAGAATCCATCGGAACTGAATAGTTTATTACAAAAGGTTCTGAAAGAAGTTTCTGCGGATATGCTGCACAATGCATAGCCGGGTAATGTAAATCAATAGTATGTTTCATGCACTCTTTTATTTAGCAATCAGGGCATGAATTAATTTATCCCGGAAGAAATTAATTTGATAAGATCCCGCTAAAAACCACAGATGCTGTATTTTGTGTAAACGATTGTTCTGAACAGTCACAAAATATACATTGATGTCAAAAATATTTATCTTATCAGTATTACTATTAACAGTATGCCTGCCTGCAGCATTTACCCAGCAAACCATTCAGCAATATTTATCGGGTACAGATAAGGATCATACTGTTCAATGGGATTTCTTTTGTACAAAAGGAATGAACAGCGGCAAATGGACAAAAATTGCAGTTCCTTCCAATTGGGAACAGCAAAGTTTTGGCGGATATAGTTATGGGCACGACAAAATAAAAACAGATGAGCAGGGTTTATATAAATACCGGTTCAATTTATTAAATGAATGGAATAATAGAAAAGTGTTTATTGTTTTTGAAGGCGCTATGACGGATACTGAAGTAAAGATTAATGGTAAGTCAGCCGGCGCTGTTCACCAGGGAGGTTTTTATAGATTTAAATATGATATCACTGCTTTGGTGAAATATGGTTCATCCAATTTGCTGGAAGTAACCGTCAGCAAAATGTCTGCACAGGCCTCTGTAAACAAAGCCGAACGCAATGGAGATTTTTGGACGCTCGGCGGAATTTATCGCCCCGTCTACCTTGAAATTCTTCCGCAAACATTTATTGATCGTGTTGCCATTGATGCAAAGGCAGATGGCTCATTCAGTATGGATGTGTTTGCTATGAATGTAAATAGCAGCAATAACATAGAAGCGCAAGTGCAGAAATTGAATGGAGAAAATGTGAACAATCCATTTTACCTGCCTGTTGCGCATCAGCAGGAAAAATTTGTATTAAAAAATTTATACAGCAATCCTGCATTATGGAACCCGGAGTTCCCAAACTTATACCAGGTAGTTGTTTCAATAAAAAATGGCAGTAAGATTATTCACACTATCGTACAAAAATTTGGTTTTAGAACGGCCGAATTGCGGGTGAAAGATGGGTTTTATGTGAACGGAACCAAAGTGATTTTTAAAGGGGTATGCAGGCACAGCGAGTGGCCGGAAACAGGCCGGGCATTAAGCAAAGACATTAGTTTGCTTGATATTGGTTTAATGAAAGAGATGAACATGAACGCGGTTCGTATGTCGCATTATCCGCCCGATCAGCATTTCCTTGATGTATGTGATTCACTGGGACTTTTTGTACTGGATGAACTAACCGGCTGGCAGGCTGCTTATGATACGGTTGCAGGCAGGCCATTGGTTAAAGAACTGGTAGTAAGAGATGTTAATCATCCATCTGTAGTAATATGGGACAATGGTAACGAAGGTGGTTGGAACCGTGCACTGGATAATGATTATGCTTTGTATGATCCGCAAAAGAGACTGGTCATTCATCCGTGGGAAAAATTTAATGGAACAGATACCAAACATTATCCTGATTACAATTATGTAGTCAATTCCAGTTTGTATGGCAAAGAGGTGTTTTTTCCTACAGAGTTTATGCATGGCTTATACGATGGAGGTCATGGTGCCGGACTCGACGATTTCTGGAATTTGATATTACAGCATCCTTATGGCGCCGGTGGTTTCTTATGGTCTTTTCATGACGAAGGCATTGTAAGAAAAGATAAAAAGGACAGCATTGATACAGATGGTAATCATGCGCCGGATGGGATTGTTGGCCCGCACCGTGAAAAGGAAGCAAGCTTTTATACCATTAAGGAAATCTGGTCGCCGGTATATATTAAGCAGCCTTCTATTATGCCATCTTTCAATGGAAAACTGTCAATAGAAAACCGTTACCTGTATACCAATCTCAATCAGTGTTCTTTTGAATGGAAACTGGCTACACTGCCAGGCACAAATGTTGTGGGAATTGGCGCCATCATTACTGCCAGCGGCAAACCTGAAATAGCATCATTGTCTCCGGGAGAAAAAGGCTGGCTTTCATTGAACTTACCTGCATCCTGGAACAGCAATGATGTATTGTATCTCACCGCCTACGACCCGTATAAAAAAGAAATATACACCTGGAGCTGGCCGCTGAAATTACCTGCTGTTATTGCCAGGCAAAATATTGTTGCAAAACAACCGGCAGCCGCTTCAAAAATAATAACTACAGAAGAAGATAGCAGCTTTATGGTAAAGGTGGATGACATTAGTTACTATTTTAATAAAACAACCGGTTGTTTATCAAAAGTTATTACTACCCAATCGGCACTTTCACTATCAAACGGACCCGTTGTAGCAGGTGTAAAACATACCTTGAAAGAATTCAAGCATTATGAAAAAGACGGCCAGTATATAGTAGAACCTGTATACGAAGGTGTAAGCATGTTTCTGGTAAAATGGATCTTTTCTGAAGGGCAACCCGTAAAACTGGATTATAGCTACGCGCAAAAAGGTACGGCTGATTTTATGGGCATTAGTTTTGATTACCCGGAAGAAAAAATAACGGCAATGAGGTGGATGGGGCGTGGACCATATCATGTATGGAAGAATCGTTTGAAAGGCCAGCAGTTTGGTATTTGGTATAAGAAATACAATAATTCAATTACCGGCGAAAGCTGGCAATACCCCGAGTTCAAAGGGTACCATGCAGAAATATACTGGGCCGTTATTGAAACAAAAGAATCGTCCTTTAAAATTTACAATGAAAATGACGGCATGTTTTTACAAATGCTGAAACCGCTTAAACCAGTGGGGGCGTATAACAATAATACTAGCCCCGCTTTCCCTGAGGGCAATATTGGATTGATGAGCGCTATTCCACCGATAGGAACTAAATTTCAGTCAGCAGATAAAATGGGCCCGCAAAGCCAGCAAAATATGCAATTGAATTATGCGCCCATTAGCGGCACACTGTGGTTTGATTTCAGGCCGGCAGCAAAAGGCTTTTAATAAGGTTACTATTTCAATAAATAAAAAAATGAAACTCACCCACAAAGGACTGATTGATTTATTGCGAAAGGCATACTCCGCTGAGAAGGCTGCCGCATTTGCTTACCAGGGCCATGCCGGGTCAGTTAAAGACAAAGCCGAAAAGGCGGCCATTAAGCAAATTGAAATGGATGAATGGAACCACCGCAAAGAAGTGCTGGAGATAATGAAAGAGTACAATATTGCTGTTTCAAATTATTATGAGTTCAGGTTTCATATAATTGGAAAAGTCATTTCTTACTCCTGTTATATCATTGGCTGGTTTATGCCGTTTTACTTTGCAGGCAGGCTGGAAAGTGGTAATGTGTGTGAATATTTCCGGATGATGCAATATTTTCATTCAATAGGTATAATAGAACATAACCAGGTATTGTATGAAATGGGCATCAAAGAAAAAGAACATGAAATTTATTTTTTAGGGAAAATAAAAAATAAAAAACTACTCCCATTTTTTGAAAAGCTATTTTCCTGGGGATCAAAGAAAGGTTTTAATGATGTAGATCTCGAAAAAAAATATCCGGTAGAGGCTTCTGACTTGTATTGCAAGAAATAAAAGTTGAAGATTTTATAAACCAACTAAATAGTCGTCCCTCAAAGTCTGAAATCCTTGCTGGCAGTTTTTATTCTTCCATATTGTATTCAAAAAAATACTGGCTTTTTACACAATAGTTATGAAATCTTGCAAAATCATCTTTTCTAATTTGCCTTTTGGTACTTTTTTTATGGAAAAAAAGTACCGCAAAAAAGCCAGTCGAAATCCCCGCCTGAATGACCAGTCGGGCAGGGAAAACAACCCGATTTCGACATAGTTCTTTGATTAGGCTTCTGTACTACTGTGACTTCAGCTGCACCAATCCTACCTTTGAGGGTCGACTAAATAAAAACACAAGACTTAGCAATAAAAAATAAAACCCCGGCAGTTTCCTGACCGGGATTTTCTCAGGTTGCTATTAACATTCAACCTTACTATATATTTTTTACCCGCCGTTGTTGGTGTTCTCTCTCCAACAACATAGAGGTTATCCGCAAATATTAGCCTCAATCAGCGTTAGTCTTTCTTTATAATTTCTGCGTTGATATGAATCTTCACATCTTCACCCACTACCAGGCCACCCGCTTCTGTTACTGCACTCCAGTTAAGACCAAAATCAGATCTTTTTACCTTTCCTGTTATTTCAAAGCCTGCTACTGTCTGGCCATATAAATCTTTTTGTATGCCACCAAAATCTACTTCCAGTTCAATCGGTTTGGTAACACCATGCATCGTAAAATCGCCCTTCAGTTTATAATCACTGCCACTTACTGGTGTAAGCGACGAAGACACAAAACTTAATTTGGGATATTTTTCAGCATCGAAAAAATCAGCTGATTTCAGGTGACCATCTCTTTGTTCCTGGCCGGTATGAATGCTCGCAATATCAGCGGAGAAAGAAATTTTTGCATCACTAAAATCATCCTTAGACGAATCAATTGTTCCTTCAAACACCGTAAATTTTCCGGATGCGTTGGAAATTACAAGGTGTTTTACTTTAAAACCTACTTCGGAGTGGACGGTATCTATTATCCATTTTGACATAATTGTAAATTTAGAATGTAAAAATAATGTTTAAACATCGAGTTATCGTAAATATGGCTCATTTCTTTTGTTAAAATTTGACCAGCCCAAAAAAAAGACCCTGGCAAGTATTGTCAGGGTCAACAAATTATAAATTTATCGTATGATTAATCACCCCAAATATTATCCTCCCCCTTTATCCACTTTTTTACCAGTTCCGTGGTTACAGATTTGGGCCTTTCCAGTGGAAAACCCAGTGCCCTGTCCCAGCAAAGACTGGCCAGCACACCCAATGCCCGACTCACACCAAACAATACGGTATAAAATTCATATTCAACCAGCCCGTAGTGAACCAGCAATGCGCCGCTGTGTGCATCAACATTGGGCCATGGATTTTTAATCTTTCCCAACGATTGCAAAATGGGCGGCACGGTATCATATACATTCCAAACTGTTTGCACCAGCGGATCATCAGGCATATGTTTTTTGCCAAAAGCCATCTGCGCAGTAAAACGCGGATCGGTTTTACGCAATACAGCATGACCGTAACCAGGCACCACTTTTCCTTCCTGCAATGTTTTCTTTACATATTCCGCTATCTGGTCATTGGTAGGCAATTCTGTTTTCAAATTATCCCTTAATTCAAATATCCATTTAATCACTTCCTGGTTAGCAAGGCCGTGCAATGGACCGGCAAGGCCATTCATACCTGCTGCGAGGCTTAAAAAAGGATCACTTAATGCAGATCCTACCAGGTGAGTTGCATGCGCAGAAACATTGCCTCCTTCATGGTCTGCATGAATTGTCATATACAAACGCATCAGCTCTTTAAACGTTTCATCTTCAAAACCCATCATATGGGCAAAATTGCCCGCCCAGTCAAGCATGCCATTGGGGTTGATGTGTGCATTGTTTTTATATTTCCTGCGATAGATATAAGCCGCTATCCTTGGCAACCGCGCAATCAGATCCATAGCGTCATCATATACCGCACTCCAGTAATCTTTTTTATTAAGGCCTTTGGCGTATTCTTTTGCAAAATTGCTTTCTGTTTGCAAAGCCATGATACCTATGGTAAACATAGTCATGGGGTGGGTGCTGAGTGGCAATGCATCAATGGTTGCAAATACATGATTGGGTACATGGCTGCGGCGTTGCCAAACCGATGTAACATGAGTAACGTCCTCTTCGTTGGGCAATTCACCAATCAGCATTAAATAAAACAGGCCCTCGGGCAGCGGCTCGGTGCCATCTTTTACCTTGGGTAATTTTTCCTGTAATTCCGGAATAGAATACCCCCTGAAACGTATGCCTTCCTGTGAATCAAGTAATGATGTTTCTGAAACCAAACCTGTAATACCACGCATTCCCTGGTAAACCTGTGCCAGTGTTACTTCGCCAATTACCTTATTGCCGTTTTCTTTCAGCAGCTCTTTTATTTCTGCGTTGTGTGCATCTGCTTTTGCTTTGAACCTTGCTTTAATTATGCCCATGAGAAGCGGTTTGTATATATATGAGAAAATGATTTCAGGCTTGCGGCTAAGTTAGCCAAACTACGCTGCTGAAACAAAATTTAATAGGGGTGGTTTAATAAATAAGTTAAATACACATTAAATGCCGGAAACTTACAATCGTTACTTTGTTTTGGTTACCAGCATTTTTTCATTGGGCAACATTCTTGCGTCGCTCCATTTATCAGCATATCATTGGGGATCTTAGGGCTGCAAAATATTCCTCCACTAAACTACAATAGCCTTGTAAGATTATTTTCATGGAACTTCTTCGGTACGTCATTGCGGATGGGACCGCTATTTTATTACCGGCAACTCCACATGTGTTGGATATTGTGCCGAAAAATAAATTTTATGTTCAGCTTTTATATAATCGCTGTCACTTGCTTCAAAAATATTGGGTACAAATTTTTGCGGGTTGCGGTCTATTACCGGGAACCAGCTGCTTTGTACCTGGATCATAATTTTGTGTCCCTTTAAAAATGTATGATTAACCTGATGAAGATCTATTATAAATTCTTCTGGCTGGTTAGGAACCAATGGCGCAGGATTGGTAAAACTTTTCCTGAACCGGCCCCTGAAAACTTCCATGGCTACCGGTAACTGGTAGCCGCTCATCAGAAAATTTTTCGTGTCAAATGCCGGGTATTCATCAATCAGTTTCACTATCCAGTCGGCATCTGTACCGGTAGTACTTGCAAACAGGTGCGCAGTAATCTTTCCGGTAACGGAGAGATTCTCTGAAAGTGAATCCATGGTAAAACTGATTACATCGGGCCGGGTATATACAAATCGTTGATCTTCCACCTGCCAGGGCCGCCAGCGGCTGCCTCTTCCATAGGTAGCTTCTATAGGCTGCGTACGGTAAGGAACTGGCTTTGCAGGGTCACTGGTATAAGCAATATTCCCCTTCGCAGCTACCGGTGCAGAAAAAGATGCTTTGTTATTTACGGCCGCATATAAATTCTTAATAACTGCTTCTTCCGGCGGCCATGAATTGTATGTTTTCCATTGGTTGCTGCCGGTTTGAAAACAATAAGCTTCATCAAATTTTCCATCACCCATTCCCTTCAGGTAATAGTCAAACCATTTTTTTTGCAACACTTTAAACCACTCTACCGTATTGCTTCCAAAGGAGATTTTACCCAGGCTGTCTGTACTTTCTTTTGCCCATTGCCCATGGTTCCAGGGACCCAGTACAATATGGTTGCGGTTAAAGCTGTCTTTCTTTTCCATATGACTGTACATCAGCTGCGGGCCATTAATATCTTCCTGGTCATAATAACCGCCCACATGCAATTGTGGTATTTGTGCATATTGTACATAATTAAGCGGCGAATTTGTTTGCCAGAAATTATCGTAGTTGGGATGTTGTACAAAATTGTTCCAGGTAGGAATTTTATGATGGAAATATTTTTCATTTACATTTTTCAGTGATCCCAGTTGCAGGTACCAGTCAAACAAATCATATTGCGGAAATGGAAAATCGCTGTCGGTGGTTTTATCAAATTCCAGCTCATAAGAATATTCCATTCCATAGCTTAAACGAAAAGCACCGTTGTGATGAAAATCGTCACCTAAAAATAAATCACTCATACACGCCTGTTCAGAAGACGCCTTTAATGCCGGATGCGGATCTACTGAACCCACCAGGGCCAGCCAGCCGGGGTAAGAGACACCGAATATGCCGGCCTTGCCATTATTATTGGAAATATTTTTCACCAGCCAGTCAACGGTGTCCCAGGTGTCAGTGCTTTCATCAACAGCACCTTTTTTTGTAGCGTGAATGAGTGGCTGATGTATTTCCATCTTACCCTCACTTTTGTATTTGCCGCGTATATCCTGCTGTATAAAAATATAACCGTCCTTCGCAAGCAGCGCCATTTTTACCCATTTGCTGACAGAGAAAACGGAATCACCGGAGAAATCGATATCTGCGCCGTAAGGTGTTCGCTGAATTAAAATGGGAACGGGTTGTTTTGCATTAACAGGTTCAATGATAACCGTAAAAAGTTTAACCCCGTCGCGCATAGCTATCATAGCCGTTTTTTTTCGGTATAATATTTCATCATTTTTTTGGGCGGATACAAAAGAAAAAACCAAGGCCATATAAAGCAGCGTGCAGGTAATCTTTTTCATAAATATTTTCCTGTTGGAGTAGCATTAAAGATAAGAAAGTTTGAAGGGGTTGCACAAAACCATCGCTGATAATTACTGACTTGCAAAAAGCATCAGTACTTCTTCCTTATCCGGAAAACTGATCATCTTTTCATATACCAGGCCCAGTTTGGTAAGCAGGTTAATGCTGCGGATATTTGCTGGCAGGGTAATGGCTACAATTCTTTTTACCCCCAGTTCTTTTTTTGCATGTTGTAAAGTGGCGGCTGCCATTTCATACGCATATCCATTGCCGGTATATTCAGGGAGCAGGGCAAAGCCAATATCTTTATCTTCAAGCGTATCCCTTTTTATAATACCACAAATGCCGATGGCTTCAGCAGTACTTTTCAATATAATCTTGTAAAGACCATGACCATATTTTTCATAACTGGACATAGGGCCATTGATAATATAATTTTCAGCATCTGTAATATTCCTTATTCCCCTGTCGCCAATAAATTGTAACCACTCAGGCGTGTTGGTAAGTTCAAAAATAAAAGATGCATCTTCAATTTTAAGATGACGCACATTGCAACGGCTTGTTTCAAAAACGTTCATAGTAAACTATAGATTTATACGCATTGTTCCAGAAATATACATATTTCCCTGATTATTACGTTTGTACGTCAGAGACCAAAATGGAACAAGTTAAAATTAAAATGGCAGAGATAATAAAAGACTGTAATGGCACGGTTTTGAACAATCTATTGCTACTATTACTAATATAAAATAACACTGTTATGAAGCATCTATTTTTATTGATTATGATTACCAGCGTTTTAGGCGCCTGCAACAGCGGCGCAGAAAAAGCGGCTGAAGTGCAAAAGCAAAAGACAATTGATTCTCTTAATACAGCGCTTGCCAAACAAAAGGTTATCGACTCAATGAAGTTGGTAGAGCAGAAAATTGTGAAAAAAAATACCCAGGTGCAGGAATCAAGCGGTGATATGACAACTACCTCATCGCAACCGGCAAAGAAAAAAGGCTGGAGCCATACTGCAAAGGGTGCGGTGGTTGGCGCAGGTGCCGGGGCTATAACAGGTGCCATTATCAACCATAATGATCGTGCTAAAGGCGCAGTAATAGGAACGCTTATAGGCGCAGGCGTTGGAGCAGGAACAGGATTAATAGTTGATAAAAGTGTAAAGAAGAAAAAGAAAAAAGCCGCCGCCCAGGCCAAACAATAAATTATTGTTCAAAAACTTAATGGTTTAAAGTAAAAGAGATCCTGCACTCATATATAGATGCAGGATCTCTTTATTTATCTTCTGTAAGTAAATTCAGGTTAAAGGATATAACAGGAATGTGATTAGTAAAGTGCCTATGCTATTACTTTAATCAGCAATACACCAATTCCATAGATAAGTGTGGCCAGGAAAATTCCTTTAATGGTTTGGTCCTTATGGGCATTTACATAAAAAGTAAAAAGTACGGCGTTGGCCACCAGCGATATACTGCTTACAGCGGTGAGCAGGCTTTTATATTTCTGCATATAGCCCAGGAATTCCATAAAGCTTACATTATGAGAATAGAAGGCAACAAAGTAATAAACTACCATGCCCAGGATAGGACCTAAAAAGCCAAGTACAAGGCCAAATCGTATATTATCTTTTTTGAGCATTATTGTAGCTTCCACGTTTTTTCCAATTTAGTTTTTAGAACGTAATTGGTTAAATCAAATTGTACGGGTACCACACTTATATAATTATTTTCCAGGGCCCATACGTCTGTGTCGCGTCCCTTATCCATATTTTTAAATTCGCCGGTAAGCCAATAATACTTCCGGTTATGGGGGTCATTTCGTTCTATAAAGTCTTCATCGTATTTGGCATAGGCCTGCCGGCATACTTTCACGCCCTTTATTAATTCCTCTGCAACAGAAGGTATGTTTACATTCAGGATCATGTGCTTGTCCAACGGCTTCTCCAGCATTTTTTGGGTCAGCATTCTCACATATTTCCGGGCTGCGGTAAAATCAGCTTCAATGCTGTAGTCGAGCAGGGAAAAGCCGATAGAGGGAATGCTTTCAATGGCGGCTTCTACCGCCGCACTCATGGTACCACTGTAAATAACATTGATAGAATGGTTGGCGCCATGGTTGATGCCGCTCAGGCAAATATCCGGCTTGCGGTGTAAAATCTTGTCAACCGCCAATTTTACACAATCCACGGGCGTACCGCTGCATCCGTAAGCCTCAACGCCGTCCATAAATTGCACAGCATGCAGGCGCAACGGCTGGCCAATAGTAATAGCATGACCCATACCGCTCTGGGGTTTATCTGGTGCCACCACAACAATTTTGCCCAGGTCCTTTACAGCTTCCACCAAATTACGTATACCGGGTGCTGTTACACCATCATCATTGGTAATAAGTATAACAGGCAATCCTTTTTTCTTATTGCTTGCTTTCGCCATGCTTCAAAGCTATGAAGAAAATATAGTGTACAAACAAAAGGAATTGAGTTAAAAGAGATTGCGGTTATAATTACAACGGGGAACTTTTTAGCGGCTTATAATATTTTTTTTCTATGTCAAAAAAATTAGTATTTTAGCGCTAAATTAATTAGTTATGACATTCGCCGGAAAAAACTTACGCTATCTCCGTCGCCTGCGTGGCTGGACACAGGAAGAGTTTGCCAGTAAATTAAAAATAAAGCGCTCTTTACTGGGAGCCTATGAAGAAGAAAGGGCAGAGCCAAGAATAGAAGTGCTGGAAAATATTGGCAGTATTTTTAAATTATCGCTTGATGAATTGTTGCTGAAAGATTTGGGCGATACAAAAAATAATTTTCTTGCCAAACGGCGTGCTTCAAAGCTTGCATCCGGTACTACTGATATACAGTTTGTACCTGTTAAAGCCGCTGCAGGTTACCTGGCTGGTTATGCAGATCCTGAGTTTGTTGATGAGCTGAATTCCTTTACGCTGCCTATGCTGGCACCGGGTACCTACCGCGCTTTTGAAATAATAGGGGATTCTATGTTGCCAACACCCAGCGGTTCTGTTATAGTGGGAGAAAAAGTAGAAAGCCTTGAGCATGTAAAAAGCAGTAATACCTATATTGTAATTTCACGCCAGGAAGGAATCGTATACAAACGTATTGTAAAAAATGGCCGTTCCAAAAGCAAGCTTACACTGGTGAGCGATAATCCTTCTTATCAGCCATACCACGTAGAAGCAGAAGATGTACTTGAGTTGTGGCAGGCACAAATGGTTATTACCAAAGCAAGCCAGCAAAACAGGTGGGATGTAAATCAATTGGCCAACTTAGTTACCAATCTGCAGGACCAGGTGAGTACATTGAAAAAGCGAATGAATTAATTTTTTATAATTGATGCCCTTAAAGTGACTGGTAAAATGGCCGATACAAAGTTTAAGTTGGCAAAACAGGCTTTTATCATTTTTATGCATCAACTGGTCAATTTGTAAATAATATACCAGGGCATCTACATGTACCTGAAAGGGTAAACTAAACATGAACAGGGATGCATAATTACTTTTATTGATTAGTATTTTAATGCATTATAAATAATTGATTTTGTGGAGTTCATATTCTTTAAATATTTAAGAATTATGAGTTGATTATTAATCTTTTTAACGCCTTTATATTGTAAAATGAGCTGATTATCAGCTCATTTATTTTTTGCCTAAGTATAAACCATTATACCTTATTTATGCTTATTATTTAAAAAAGGGCTGCTTTTTTTCTGTTATTTTTACAGATAACCATCATGAGAATATTTATCTGCCTGGGACTGATTTTTTGCGGGAATATACTTACTGCATCTGCACAGCACAAAAGCCTGCAGGCAATTAAAACTCCTTTGCCTCCAAGAATAGACGGCTCATTAACTGACAGCGTTTGGAAGAATGTTCCGGAAGCCGTAAACTTCATCACCAATTCGCCTGTTTACGGCAAGCCTTCAAAAGTAAAAACATCTGTAAAAATAATTTATGACGATGCTGCTATATATATAGGTGCCTACCTGTACGAAGATCCTTCCATGATTAGAAAGCAATTCACTACCCGCGATAACCAGAACAGGGCAAATGTTGACTACTTTTCTGTATTTATAGATACGTATAAAGATCACCAGAATGCTTACCAGTTTTTGGTAACCACCCGCAATGTGCAAACTGATGCGAGGTTATCTTCTGCTGCTAAGCCAGATTTTGGCGTATATGGCGACCTAAGCTGGGATGCCGTATGGGACAGTAAAGTTGAAATGCAAAAAGATGGATGGACAGTTGAAATAAAAATCCCTTATTTCTCATTACGTTTTGCTAAAACCAGTATACAGGATTGGGGCATTAATTTTTTGCGGTTTAGCCGCCGGGATAATGAATCGTCTTTCTGGAATGAAGTCAATCCCAATAATAATGGATTTGTAAACCAGTTTGGTTATTTGAAGGGACTGCAGAACCTGGCGCCACCATTGCGTTTAAGCCTTTCTCCGTATGTAAGTGGTGGCTACAGAAGTGATCCTCAGCAGAAATCAGGGTACAATAATGAATTACTGAAAAGTGGTGGAGTAGATGTTAAATACGGGCTCAATGAAAGTTTTACTTTAGACGCTACGCTTATACCAGATTTTGGCCAGGTAATTTCTGATAATGTTATAAATAATATCAGCCCTTTTGAACAGGTGTTTAAAGAAAACCGGCAATTTTTTACAGAAGGCACCGAACTGTTTAATAAAGCAGGTATTTTTTATAGCCGCCGCATTGGAAGAACGCCTGCAGGCTACTACGGTGTAAAAGATTTTACGGACAACACTGCCAGTTATACCGTGCTGAAAAATCCCGATGTAACCCGTTTATACAATGCCATAAAATTTTCCGGGCGCAATAAACACAATCTTGGCATCGGTATCTTTAATTCAATTACAGAACCTGTTCATGCTAAAATTTACAACAGCGTTGCCGGTAAAGATTCTTCTATCATTACAGAAGAACTGGCTAACTATAATATCATTGTTCTTGACCAGGCACTGAAAAACCGTTCTTCCATTACATTAACCAATACCAATGTAATCAGAAACGGGCATGCCAACGATGCCAATGTAACAGCGCTGGATGTGGTATTATTTGATAAGGAAAATAAATATGGACTTAGTGTAAGACCACGATACAGCAAAATATTTGGCAACGGCGGTTATGATGGGTTTGCCAATGAAACGCAATTTGGCAAAGTAAGCGGCAAGTGGCAATGGTTTGTAAATAATAATATTCAATCGGACAGGTATAATCCTAATGATCTTGGTTATTTGCCGGCTGCCAACCAGGTAACCAGTACCGGTGAATTAAGCTATAATATTTTCCAGGCTACCAATAAATTCTTAAACCAGCGGTATGCATTCACAACGCTGCAATCCTATTTGTATAAGCCTTTCGGTTACCAGGCCACGGAATTTAAACCGTCTGCATTCTGGGTATTTAATAATTTCTGGGATATTACTATAAGCGTTCCTGTACAACCATTCTGGTACAACGATTATTTTGAATTACAGACTATCGGGAAAATGCTGAAACGATCTCCTTATTATTCTGCATTTGTGAGTGGCAGCAGCGACAGCAGGCAAAAACTTTTTGTAAACTGGAATATAGGATTTGCTGAGGGACCTTTGCCCAACGATCCATACAATGCAGTAACACTGGGCGCCAGGTACCGTTTTGGCGATAAATTTACACTGGAAGCTTCCGTACGCCGGAGGCATGATAATGGCCAGTGGGGCCTGGCCAATAATGGCAAATCATTCATCTTTGATAATGCAAATGAGCCGGTGCTTGCCAGGCGAAAATTTACGGACTTCACTTCCATTCTCAGTGGTACCTATAATTTTACTTCGCGTATGAACCTTACCTTCCGGGCAAGGCATTACTGGAACCGTTTGGATAATACCAATCTTTATTATGCCAACGCCGACGGTTACTGGACAGAAAGAGTTGATCTGAAACCCTCAGATTATAATGCGAACTATAATATTTTTAACCTGGATATTTTTTATACCTGGGATTTTAGCCTGGGCAGCAAAATTATACTGGGCTATAAAAACTGGCTGGGCAACGATTATCTGAATGCATTGTCTGGTACCGACAACAGGCTGTATGCAAAAAACCTGGGTAATCTTTTTTCTGTACCGCATGGCAATGAAATAACACTGCGGTTTATTTATTTTCTCAATTACCAGGACCTGCGGAGTGCCGTTAAAAGATCGCTATAAATTATAAATAGATTTAGCTGTGCGGAAAGTGTTGCAATGTGCTTCCACAATAATTTTTATATCAGTAGAATAGCCTCCACCCATTGCTACTGTACAGGGTATTTCATTTAACTGCAGCATCGCAAATACTATTTCATCTCTTTGTTTACATCCTTCTAAAGAAATTTTCAGTTTGCCAAATTTATCGGTGGCTAAAATATCAGTACCGGATAAAAAGAATGCAAAATCAGGTTGAACGTTTGCAATAATTTGCGCAAGATGGGTTTGCAAAAGCTTCAGGTAAACAGCATCGGTGGTGCCATCTTCCAGTGCAATATCAAGATCGGATGTTTCTTTATGAAAAGGATAGTTGTGCCGCCCATGCATACTGAATGTAAATACGCGTGGTTCTTTTTCAAATATCTTGGCTGTACCATTTCCCTGGTGTACATCCAGATCTATAATTAAAATTTGTTTGGCCAGCTTATTATGGAGGAGGTAGTTAGTTGCTATGGCAAAATCATTCAGCAGGCAAAAGCCTTCGCCCCTGTCTGCAAATGCATGATGTGTGCCACCTGCTACATTCAGAGACACCCCATTTTTAAATGCATACCCGCAGCAATCAATAGTGCCCTGGGTTATTACCAGTTCCCTTTCTGTAAGCCGCGGCGATTGAGGAAACCCAACATGCCGTTGTTCTTTTTCTGACAGGCTTTGTGTTTTTAATTTTTCCAGATAATCAGCAGTATGCGTAAAAAGAATGGTTTCATCTGCACACTGCACGGGAGAAAATAAGTTGTCCGCCGTAATAATGCCTTCATAAATTAATTGCCCGGGTATCAGTTCATATTTGATCATAGGAAAGCGATGCCCTTCCGGCAGAGGATGAGCATAAATAGAATCGTATGCAATCTTCATTATTATAGCTGAATGATTGATTGGTTAACGATTGCAAAAACAGTGTCTTCTTCTTTTGGCCTCACCATGGCCAGGCCTGTAAAACGGCTGAACGCGGGTAATACACAAAACGCAGGTGTAAAATAAAAGCACGGAAAATGCAGGGACTGCCTGCCGGCCCCACTTACACGTATGCCCGG
Source organism: Chitinophagaceae bacterium (assembly GCA_039915085.1). Taxonomy (GTDB): domain Bacteria; phylum Bacteroidota; class Bacteroidia; order Chitinophagales; family Chitinophagaceae; genus JACMLD01. The sequence goes on along the minus strand of JBDSOC010000031.1, from coordinate 19,823 downwards.
ATGTATATGCCCCGAGAAAAAATAATGATCTTCTTTTTCCCCGCAGTTATTTGCTTTGCTGATATCGTGTACAAAAGAAAAATTGCCGATGCACAATTCGTCATAATTGATGGCAAGACCTGCTTCCTGGTACCATTGCCGCTGCAGTATATCATGGTTGCCCATAATTAATTGTATGTCCAGCTCAGAAAAATCTTCCCGCCATTTTTTAAACCAATCCATTTCTTTGTTGGCACGGCTGTGAAACATGTCACCTACTACAATTAATTGTTTAGGCTGAAAAAATTGTAACTGGCTCACCAGCCTTTGCAGGTCTTCTTTATAAACAGATTGGGGTACAGCGATGCCTTCTTTTCTGAAATGACCGGTTTTGCCAAAATGGAGGTCAGAAACAATCAGCGCCTGGTGATCTTCCCAGTAAAGCATGCGTTCTGCCGAGAGCCAGCAATTTTGCTGCTTTAGTTTGTGATAAAACGGTGCGCCCATAGACTAATAAAGTGTGCAAAACTATGGCAAGCCAATGGTGTAACGTTGTTTTTTTATTCCACAAGCTTGTTTATTTTAGTGTTTGAAAATCAACATCAATCCAAAAAACTACTATTATGGCAGATCTAAATGAAGCAGGCAGTTTTTCTCCTGTTATTGAAACGAAATCTTTACCCAGCGGACTGAATGTGCTTACTATCCTCACTTTTGTCGGGAGCGCAATTGGATTATTGGGAACCTTGTACAATTTTACCAATGCAAAAAAAGGGCTGGATCAGATGGAAGCGGCTATTAACAGTCCGGAATATGAAAATATGCCTGCGCTTGCAAAAAAATTCATGTCTCCCGAAGCATTGGAAGTAGCCAGGAAAAGTTATGAAAATCGTATTCCGCTTACGCTGATAGGACTTATAGGAATAGCACTATGCGTATACGGTGCCGTGCAGATGCGCAAAAGAAAAATGCAGGGATATTATTTATGGCTTACCGGTGAGCTATTGCCGTTGCTTGTTTCTGTGATATTGATTGGTATGGGCGCGTTGAGCGGAATTACGGGCGGTATCATTATATTATTTACTGTTGTATTTGTTTTGTTATATACGATGCAAAGAAAGCACCTGACGAATTAGTTGTAAGGTAAAGAACAGGTAACTGTTACTTCAAGATAAAAGCAATTGGAAAATAGCTGGTATAACAAGTTATTTTTCCAGTTGCTTTTGCATTTTCTTTACCCTGTCTTCCAGCTTTTCTGATGATAAATCTTCACGCATACTGTCTACTTTTATTGGAAAGCAAAAAGGCGTAAGTCTGGCAGGGAAAGTAATCACCACTTTTGATTGCTGAATCCGCTCCAGCATATTCCGTAATCTTACTTCCTCCATTTGCTGATCCAGCACTTCGCGGTAGGCCTGTTTCAGTAAGATATTATCTGGATCATATTCCAGGAAAACCTTAAATAAAAGTGAAGCAGATGATTGTAAATGTCTTGCTTTTACTTTTTCACCGGGCATGCCCTGGAAAATAAGTCCGCCAATGACCGCAATATCACGAAACTTTCTTTTGGCCATTTCTGTTGCGTTTACACTACGCTGTATATCGGCCAGCAGATCATCAGGACTGAACAATTCATATACATTGCTATCGTCAACAGGTATGGGTTGATCGCTTAGCAATTCAAATCCATAATCATTCATGGCAAAAGAAAAAGTGATGGGCGTTATTTTGCTGATACGGTAAGCAAGTATAGCTGCCATGGCTTCATGCACCAGCCGGCCCTCAAAAGGATATACAAAAAGATGGTAGCCATCTTTTGTTTCAATCTGTTCTATAAGCAATTCGTTTGCCCGGGGAACGTGTGATAGTTTTTCCTGCAAATCAAATAAGGGTTGTAATGCAATTAATTCGGGATCTCTTTCTTTGCCCGCTTGTCTTAAGCTTTTTGTTTTCTCAAATGCTTCATTAAATTTTTCTCTTAATTTTTTGCCCAGGTTAGCGCTTAATGGCATTCTGCCGCCGTTCCAGCTGGGCACAATTGATTTGGTGGCATTTGATTTTTTTACAATCACCGTCATATCTTTTATCATTACCAGTTCCAGGTTCCTGCCCGCAAGTGTAAACACGGCCCCGGGATCCAGTCTCGATATAAAATATTCTTCAATTACACCAATATAGCCACCGCTCATAAATTTCACTTTCAGCATGGCATCGCTTACAATGGTGCCAATATGCATGCGGTGGCGCATGGCCATACGCCGGCTGATAATCCGGTAAATACCATCAATGATGGTTACTTTTTTAAATTCATCATACTGCTGTAATGCATTGCCACCGGCGGTAATAAAGTATAGTATTTCATTCCATTCATTCTCTGTAATATCTGCAAAACAGTAGGTAGCTTTTATTTCTTTGTAAATAATATCAGGCATAAATCCATCGCCTACAGCCAGTGTGCACAGGTATTGTATTAAAACATCAAAGCAAAGCAGCATGGGCTCACGGCTTTCAATTAAATTTTCTTTGATACCTTCTTTTAAAGCAGCGGCTTCAACCAGCTCCAGCGAATGAGTAGGAAGAAAATAAATTTTACTTACTGCATCTGGCTGGTGACCACTCCTGCCTGCTCTTTGCAAAAACCTGGCTACGCCTTTTGGTGAGCCCACCTGTATAACGGTCTCTACAGGCCGAAAATCAACACCCAGGTCAAGGCTGGCTGTGCAAACCACCGCTTTCAGTGTGCCGGCATGCAGGGCTTCTTCTACCCAGGTACGCAGTTCACGTTCAATACTTCCGTGATGCAGGGCGATGGCGCCCGCCAGGTCAGGTTCAACTATTAACAATGTCTGGTACCACATTTCACTCATACCTCTTGTATTAATAAAGATCAGTGTAGTGTGGCTGTTATTAATAATAGGAATTGTTTTATCTGCCAGTTTAATACCCAGGTGACCTGCCCATGGATATTTTTCGATCTCATCCGGTATTACCGACTCAATTTCAATGTTCTTTTTGATATTGGCCTTTACAATAATGCCATTCTTCTTTACAGGTGCAAGCAAAACATCTTTGGCCTGTTCAAGATTGCCAATAGTGGCAGAGATACCCCAAACAGCCAGCAGTGAGCTATTGGCTGTTAGCTGTGAGCTCTTTTGTTCAGCCAACTGATCGCTGTGCTGTTCACCCGTAACTCCTGGCTCATAGCGCTTAGCCAGTCCTGCTATTCGTGACACTGCCAGCTCCACCTGTACACCTCTTTTACTTCCCAGCAGTTCATGCCATTCATCTACCGCTATTATTTTAAGGGTAGAAAAAATGTTGGGATAACCTTTTTGTGCCAGTAACAGGTGCAGGCTCTCCGGTGTAATAATCAGTACTTCCGGCATCTGTCTTTTTTGCCTTTCGCGTTCTGCTGTTTCTGTATCACCATTGCGGATACCAATTTTCCACTGCATGCCAAGACCGGCAATCACTTCTTCCATTGCCCGCCCTATATCTTTTGCCAATGCACGTAAAGGTGTAATCCACAATAATTGCAGGCCGTTTTTATTGTTGGTTTGATAATTTACGGGATACTGATTGATGTATTGAATAACAGATCCAAGAAAAACAGAAAATGTTTTACCGCAACCTGTTGGTGCATTTACAAGACCGCTTTCACCGCTGATAATATGCTGCCATGCTTCTTCCTGGAAGGCAAAAGGCTGCCTGCCTTGTGAAGAAAGCCAGTTGGTAATAATTTTATATCCGGGTGAAGAATGGATGCTAATCAAAAATCTATAATTAAAACGATGCTGTCAATTAAGTGAATTTTGTCTCTCTTGCGTTCGGTGAGGACACCGGCCGCGGCGAAGGGTGGGTGCATCCTAAACCATGGTCAGTGTTTTCACCAGCCATATAGGCCTGTTACCATATTTTCAAATATTCAATCACTGCATTTCTTTGTTTAAACCCATGGATGGTGTCCACACCGGCCACATGGACATATCACAATGTTTTCAAATATTCAATCACTGCTTTTCTTTGTTTATCGTTTAGCTTATCACCAAAATAATGGCCGTAATTTCCATAGCCCGGCAAACTTGTATTATACACTACATTGCCCTGCGGCGCATTTTCTACAGTAAACGGCCAGCTCATTTTTTCATAGTCATAAGTGGGATCATCAAAGCTACGCTGCCAGTAAGCGGGCCTGCTTTTACTGTTTAAAACACCTTCCAGTGTTGGAACAGAACCATTGTGTAAATAAGGAGAGGTAGACCAGATACCATCTAATGGCGGAGCTATATATCCGTTAAAAGGTTCCAGCCTCGCAGGATGGTCGCTTGTTGCAAACCAGCTGCTGTTAAACCAATTAATAAACTGGGAGTTCTGGTAATTACTTTTAAAGAGCATTGAATCTGTTTGTATAACAGCTTCAGGTATCAGCAGGTTGGGATATGATTCATTGCTGCCATATTTTCCATGGCATTTAGCACAGCTGGTAATATAAATAATTTCACCCTGCCTTGCCAGTTGCTTATCAATTGGTTTAGGATATTTGGGCGGCTGAAGACTGTATATGTAAGACAGTACATCGTCAAAATGCGTATCCACTTCCCTGGATTCTGCAGTGTCGTTCACCGTTAGTAAATTCGACGCCATTAAAAATTTTCCAAAATCGCCGCGGCCAAAACCGTTATAAAACATAGCATGTTTCTTTTTTAAAAGCCACCATGCCGGCACATCACTGGGGATAACAGATTCCGGTATATCAATCAAAGCAGTGTCACTCCATTTAAATGTTACCGGATCGCGGTGAGCAGCCAGTACACCCGCCAGGCGATCCGCTGCATTTACACCACGCACAGCCGTACTTAAATAAGGACCAATGGCTTTTGCCACCTGTATAAAAGATTTGCTGGCTTCATATTTTTGCGGGGCTCCTTTTTTTAAAAAATTTTCCAGCAGGGTATATGCCTGCGGGTTTAATTTTTGTCCCATGGTGAAATCAGCAAATGTATTGCCCATACCCATCACCAGTTTTCCTTCAAATACCTGGGCATGGCATTGCATACAGTTGGGTGCCACCAGGTTTTCTCCATTGGTTGCTTTTACTACTGTATATTCATGGGTAATGGTTGCATTGAGGCCATCCCGCCTGAGGTAATTGGTTTTGCTTTTACCGAGGGCCAGCAAAAAATAATCGTAGGGCAGACCGCCTTTTACATAATCTCCCGTAGTTAAATAAGTAAAACCTGCAGCCGCATTACCGGTACGTTGTACACTTTCAGGAATGTACACCAGTTTTTCGGGAAGATCCGGCTGCCACTTATTTATTCCTGCAAATGCGGAGAAAATGACTACTATCAATATCAGTACCTGTATTTTCTTCATAGGTAACGCTTAACCTTAAAATTAAAAAGGATGCGTTAATAAAACAGCAGAAACTGATTATTGTTTTGATAAAAATTCTCCGGGCCATTCTGGTCTGACGTCCCGTCTGACCATTGTATAAAATTGTCAGATGGATATATGCTGCCGTGGGACAGGATAACGGAAGGGTGTTTAAGATCTTAGCTTAAAACCATCCATCAGACGAGGGCATCAGACGGGGACGTCAGATGGGGGACGTCAGACGGGTTTTACTTTCCGGGAGATTATTTCCCATACAATTCCAGCATCTTTTTTAAATCCTGCAGCGTATTGATTTCATCCGGCTTTTTGTCTTTTCTCCAGCGGCTGATACGCGGAAACCGCAGGGCTACGCCAGACTTGTGGCGCGCAGAAGCAGCAATGCCTTCAAAAGCGATTTCAAAAACTAGTTCAGGCCGCACCGTACGTACCGGCCCAAATTTTTCCAGCGAATTTCTTTTTACAAAATTATCGACCTGGGCAAATTCTTTATCCGTCAATCCCGAATATGCTTTTGTAAAACTTACCAGCTTATCACCATCTTTAACAGCGAAAGTATAGTCCGTATATAAATTACTTCTTCTTCCATGTCCTTTTTGTGCATAGATCATTACACAATCAATAACAAGCGGATCTATTTTCCATTTCCACCAGTCGCCACGTTTTCTGCCCGATTGGTAAACAGAGTCTTTTCTTTTTAGCATTAGACCTTCCGCACCCATATCCCGCGAAGCAGAGCGAATGGCTGCCAGTTGCTGCCATTCAGAAAATTCAATAACAGGAGAAATAATTAAGCCCGGGTAATTGATTTGCTCAACTAATTTTTCAAGCGTTTCTCTTCTCGCCCGTAATGGTATATCGCGGTAATCGTTGCCTTCAAATTCAAGAACATCATAGGCAAAAAAAGTAATGGGTGTTTCCTGCAGTTGCTTTTTTGTTACATTTTTTCTTCCAATTCTTGTTTGCAGCAATGCAAATGGCAATGGTTTTTTTTCAACACTCGGAATGATTTCTCCATCCAGTACTAACCCATCTGGCAGCATATCTTTCAGCGCATGGTATTCCGGAAATTTATCTGTCATCAGTTCTTCGCCACGGCTCCAGACAAATAATTCATCGTTTCTTTTTATCATCTGGCCGCGTATGCCATCCCATTTCCACTCTGCCTGCCATAGCAATGGATCCCCAAGTGTGCCTGGTTCTTCTTCCAGTGCATACGCTAAATAGAAAGGATAGGGTTTTGAAAAATCCATGGATACAGATTCTTCGCTGAGTAATTGCGAAAAGGAAGTGGTAACCGGGTCCCAGTTGCCGCTGATACGGTGCGCAATTACATTCGCATTCAGCTTAACAGTTTTGGCCAGCGCATTTACCATTGTTTTTTGTGATACCCCTATCCTGAAACCGCCGGTAAGTAACTTGTTGAATACAAACCTTTCTTCTTTATCCATCTGCATCCAGCTGTCAATTATAAATTGTTTGCGCAATGATTCATCCTGCTTCTGCAAAACAATAAATTTTTCGATGTACCACGATAAAGTTTGCGGGTCCTGAATAATGTTACTTTCTGGTAACAGTAATGCAATTGTTTCACCCAAATCACCAACGGTATGATAGCTTTCTTCAAATAACCATTGTGGTAAATGTATCATTTCTATGCACCACTGTTGTAATTGAGAAGCATTAACGGTACGTTTTGGCCGCCTGCCGCTGAATATAGCAATCACCCATACTTTATCTTTATCATCTGCCAGTGCAAAATAGTGCGAGAGGGCATCCAGTTTGTCATTTGTTTTGGTAGATGTTCCCAATACATTAACCAGTTCAGTAAAAAGCCGCATGCCTACTTTTTTTTCTGAAGCAGGTTGTATTGCATTTGTATCAGTTATGTTGATTGTGTCTTCCATTTTTTTAATTGTCTGTATTCACCTCCACTTCACCTATCTGGTCGGGCAGGGTTTCCTCTTCTTCTTCATTGCCAAATGCTGTTTTTACTTCACCCGCTTCAATGCCATTTTCATTGAGGAAACGGCTGAAAGCAGACTGAAAGCCATGCGTAACATATACTTTTGATGCGCCTGTTGCTTTTACGGATTCCAGTAACCCGTTCCAGTCTGCATGATCGCTGAGTGCGAAGCCTGCATCTATATTTTTACGTCTAACGTTGCCTCTTACCTGCATCCAGCCGCTGCAAACACCTACAGAAACAGGCTGCATTTTTTTTATCCAGGGGCTATCAGCAGCGCTGCCGGGCGCCACTACCAGATTCTGGTGAAATAATTCTTTGGAAATATCTGCCGTTACTTTTTCTGTCTCAGGAAAATTCCATCCGGCAGTTTTGAAAACCTGTTGTGTATTATACACCGCACCATGTACAAAAACATGGTCAACGCAATCAGCCAGGTTTTTTATAACGCGCTGCGCTTTACCCAGGCTATAAGCGAGCAGCAGACTGGTCCTTTTTGCTTCTTTGTTTTCCTGTATCCATTTGCGCATGGCGGCAAACTGTATCTCCTGCGGTTGCCAGTGATAAATGGGTAAGCCAAAAGTAGATTCTGTAATGAAAGTATGACAGGACACAGGTTCAAACTGACCGCTGATGCCATCATTCTCTGTTTTATAATCGCCGCTCACAACCCATACTTCACCGTTATATTCTACACGTATCTGTGATGACCCAATAATATGTCCGGCAGGATGTAATGTAATTTTTATTCCGTTCATGTGTACGGGTTCATTCCAGTCTACACTTTCGTAATTGTTATCACCCAGGCGTAATTGTAATATTGGTTTGGTATAATGGTGGCAGAGATAATATTTTGATCCCCACCTGGCATGATCGCTGTGTGCATGGGTTATAATGGCTTTATCAACCGCCTGCCAGGGGTCTATATAAAATTGTCCCTGTGCACAATAAAGACCTTTGTCTGTAAAATCAATCAGGGGCATGTACAGTATTTAGATTATGAGTATTTAGTGCAAAGACAATACGGTTTGCATAAAAGAATCATGCCGGATATACCAGGCTTAATACTATATACTTTAAACCAGATTCTGCTTAAAATACCTGCTTGACGATGCCATCAGCTTTCTTTACAAAATAGAGTTTTTTGTTTTCGAAATGATCGAGGGAGAGTGTTTGTTTATCAAGTATGGGTTGAATATCCCAATCGGTAAAAACTTTGTATTTTTTTTCACCTATGCTGGTGTTGAGGTTGCTTCCTTTATCTATTAAGAGTTTGCCAAAACGATACATGCATTCATAACCACGGAACACCATATCGCTGGGACGCGAATAAAGAATGTTTTTGAAATAATTGGTAATGCTAAGACTTGTCTTATCCGTTTTAGCGTTGTAAAAAGGCGTGGTATAGATAATGCTGAGGCCCTTGTATTCTTTTTTATTAAAATCGGTAATGGCATCCCAGGTGGGCATTCCAATAAGCAGACTGGGATAGGTTGCAATGTTTGCAGACAGTTGCTGCGCGATATTTTTGCCAAATGTTTCATCCAGGCTACCGGCAATGCTAATGATGAGTTTAGTGCTGTCAAGATACTGCCTGATGGAGACCGGTTTGGTTTCATCAAGTAAAACATACCTGAGTTTTAGTTTTACACCAGCAGTATTTTTCTCTGCTTCTGAAAAGTATGTTTGCAGCCTGTCTTCCATTCCGCCCTTTTTTCTGAAAATAACTACGGGCGAAGTAGCATAATTTCTTTGCAGGAAGCGGTAAATACCTTCACAATGGGTTTGCAGGGTAGCATTCAGTATTACGAGTGACGGGTTGCTGCCGATACCTGCATCATTGGGAAGGTTGGCATTGATAAAAGGAATGTTTTTTCTAAGGGCCGCTTCTGCAATTACCTTAGCTTCTGCCGGCGTTACATGACCGATAATCAGCCCGGCATTCTGCATAGAAGGAGAATTGAGTTGCTGTTGTAAAGTCTGGGAAGCAGACCTGGTATCAAAAATTTCAATATCAAGTGCTGCGTTTTCGATTTTTAATGAATCAGCGGCCAGTTTTACGCCTTCATAAAACTCCAGTCCGGGACTGATAAATTTTGGAAAGTTCTTATCGTACCGGTATTCTCCTGAGGCATCAAATGCGGAATCAAGATAAAGTGGTGTAAAAACCGCTACTGAATAACGTTTATGCGCAGTATCAGTTTGTGCAAAAGAACTATTGCTGCAAAAAAGAGCAAGTGCAATAATAAAAACCGGCAACAACGTTTTTTTCATCCTGGTAAATCTTTAATGCTTTAATCCTTTAATGCAATTACTATTCCCATTCAATGGTTGCAGGAGGTTTACTGCTGATATCGTACACTACCCTGTTTATACCCCTTACATTATTAATAATATCGTTTGATATGAATGCCAGGAAATCGTAAGGTAAATGAGCCCAGTCTGCCGTCATACCATCCACTGAAGTTACGGCTCGTAATGCCACGGTAAATTCGTAGGTTCTTTCATCGCCCATCACCCCAACACTTTTTACTGGTAATAAGATGGCGCCGGCCTGCCAAACGGTTGCATATAAATTGTTATCTTTTAAACCCTGCACGTAGCGGAAATCTGCCTCCTGCAGCAAGGCCACTTTTTCCGGGGTTATATCTCCTAAAATCCTGATAGCTAAACCCGGACCAGGGAAGGGGTGACGCTCAATCATTTCAGCAGGTACACCCAATTCCCGGCCAACTCTTCTCACTTCATCCTTAAAAAGGGATCTTAGCGGCTCTACCAGTTCCAGGTGAAGGTGCGCTGGCAGTCCGCCAACGTTGTGGTGCGATTTGATGGTTACTGAAGGCCCATGCACTGAAACACTTTCTATTACATCGGGGTAAATGGTTCCCTGCCCCAATAAACCAACACCTTCTACTTTTTTTGCTTCTTCCTGGAAAATATCTATAAATAAGCTGCCGATTACTTTTCGTTTGACTTCCGGATCTGTTTTACCGGCAAGCCCGTCATAAAAACGCTGTTTGGCATCAATGCCTTTTACGTTGAGGCCTAATTGCGCATAAGTTTTTAATACAGTCTCAAACTCGTTTTTTCGCAATACGCCATTGTCGACAAATATGCCGTAGAGCCTGTCACCGATGGCTTTATGTATTAGTGTGGCCGCAACTGTAGAGTCAACCCCACCGCTCAATGCCATTACTACTTTGCGATCGCCAATTTGTTTTTTTAATGCGGCTACAGTATCAGTAATAAAATGGGCAGCCGTCCAGTCCTGTCTGCAGCCGCAAACATTCACAAGGAAATTTTTAATAATTTTTTTACCTTCCGTAGTATGATAAACTTCCGGGTGAAACTGCACGCAATATAACGGCAACGGGGCTTTGGTTTTCTTAAAAGCGGCAAAAGGTATGCTCTCAGTAGTGGCCAATACATCAAAGCCATCTGGTAATTTCAGTACGGAGTCCGCATGGCTCATCCAGACCTGGGAGGTCTTTTTTACATCATCCAGCAAAAGATCTGAAACGTCTATCTGCATGGTTGCCCTGCCGTATTCGCGTTTATTGCTTTTGGCTACTTCGCCGCCAAATTGTTTAGCCGTTAATTGTGCGCCATAGCAAACACCCAGTACTGGCAACTTATCATTCAACGCACGAATATCTACTTCCGGCGCATTTTCATCGTTTACACTAAATGGTGAGCCGGACAGAATAATGCCTTTGAGTGAAGGGTCAAACTGAACAGGCTTGTTATAGGGAGTAATTTCGCAGTATACATTTGCCTCACGAACGGCGCGGGCAATTAGTTGGGTATATTGGCTGCCAAAATCGAGAATCAGGATTTTTTCCGTCATGATGGCGCGAAGGTAAGAAATGGATGGGAGTTTTAAACCCGGGCGCTAAACCGCTCGGATCCTGTTATAGGCTTTTATACCACTGGTTCCGGTAAAAAAAAATATTATATTTAAGATATTACCGGGATTTTATAATCAATAACCGGTTTATTTTACAAATAAGACAAGAACCCTTAATTTAGAAAAATTTTCTCCCAAACTAACCCTAAACCGACCCAATGAAAATTAAATTTTTACTCCTCATTTTCTTCTTTTTTTCTTTTGTAAATTTTAATGGCATTAAAGCACAGGCAATTGATACACAGGATTCTCTTGCTCTCGTGGATTTATACAACAGCACCAATGGTCCGGGTTGGATAAATAGCACAAATTGGTTAACCACCTTTCCTGTTAGCAGTTGGTTTGGGGTTAATGTTTATAATGGAAGGGTTGATTTATTACTTTTAGGTAGTAATAAACTTGAAGGTGTATTGCCAACTGCTTTAGCAAATCTTGCGTTGGCCAGAGTACTGGATTTTCATCAAAACCAGTTAACTGGGAATGTTCCCGCCTCCATGGCGAATTTAACTAATATTGGCGCGATAGATTTAAGTGATAATCAATTAAACGGCACTTTGCCAGCCGCTTTACAAAATCTTCCTTCAAGTATATTTTTTCGTGTAGAAAAAAACAGATTTACATTTAATGGACTGGAATACCTTTTCACCCAAATGTCTTCCAATCAATACTTTCTTTATTGTAATCCGCAAGCAGATATACCTATTAACCGGACTAACAATCTGATTTCGGTATCGGCAGGCGGCACCATTTCCAACAACACTTATAAATGGTACCGCAATAATACATTGGTTGCAACCATAACGGGAGATTCAACTTATTCTACCGGTGGCGTGCCAGGCAATTACAGTGTTGAAATAACAAACAGTGTTATCCAAAACAATCCGTCTTCCGGCGATGTTAATACGCAGCTTACTCTATTTAGTATAAGTACACCTTCTATGCAGGATTCCCTTGCTTTGGTGGATTTATACAACAGTACCAACGGGCAAAACTGGGTAAACAATACAAACTGGCTCACTACGGCTCCTTTAAGCACCTGGTATGGAGTAACAGTGAGAAGGGGAAAAGTAACAATGCTAAATCTTCCCTTCAATAAACTCGCAGGTGTTATTCCCTTATCTGCAGGCAATCTTACTGGTTTAACAGATCTTGTGTTGCCGAATAATTTATTGACCGGAAGTTTACCTGCTTCTTTCATTAATCTTTTCAGTTTATCAAACCTTAATCTTAGCTATAACGGGCTCTCCGGAAGCATACCGGATTCAATAGGCAGCAGGACACAATTAAAAAATCTGGATTTAAGTAATAACCAGCTTAGTGGCAACATTCCCACAACACTTTTTAATGTATTTCGGACGGTAAGTATCAATCTTGCCAATAACCAGTTCAGTGGCACAGTTCCGCCTGAATTGGCTGATATTAAAAACCTGGACAAACTTTTTTTACATCGTAACCAGTTAAGCGGAACAATCCCCGGGGCATTGGGTAGGTTAACTACTTTAACAGAACTTATGCTGGATAATAATCAACTGACAGGAAGCATTCCTGATTCGTTGGGGGGATTAATTAACCTGGCTTTACTTAGCATGGCAAGTAACCAGTTAACCGGTAAAATTCCCGATTCATTGGGCAAACTTTCTCATCTGCGTGATTTGATTCTTTATGATAATCAATTAAGTGGTACAATACCTTCTTCGCTGTTGAATCTTCATAACCTGTATGATTTACATATAGGGACTAATAAATTTAATTTTGATGGGATGGAAACACTTCCTGCAGTCCAGTATTCTCTCATCTATTCTCCTCAGGCAAACCTTCCGCTCCACAGGAATGGTAATTTGTTTTCTGTTTCTGCAGGGGGTACACTGACCAATGACAGTTTCCGATTGTACAAAGATGGCGTGTTAAGTACGTTAAAAATCGCCGATTCCACATTTGAAATCAATTCGCCTGGTCGATATTATATTACTGTCTCCAACAGCATCGCCACAAAACTTATTTTATTGAGTGATAGCTATGCTGTTGCAGGTCTTCAATTGGTAGATTCCGTGGCTAGCGTGATTCAAAGTATAAACGGAACAGTGCCAATAAATATTGAGGCCGGGCCTTATCACAAGTTATTATTGACAGTTACGCCTACTCAGGGAGCCAATGCTCTCAACGGCGATGTCGATTGTAAAGTGACCATCGATCCTGTAGTGGCCAGTTACAACAATCAACCTTATGTTCAACGGCATTATGATATTTCTCCAGCTATTAACGCCGCCAGTGCAGCGGCTAATGTAAAGCTTTATTTTACCCAACAAGAATTCAACAATTTCAATGCTTTTCCAGCCCATGGGCTTGATTTGCCAACCAGTTCGTCAGATGCCGCGGGCATCGCCAATTTGCGGGTATATCAGTATCATGGATTTAGTACAACCAGTTTACCCGGCAGCTATACTGGCGCAGCAATAGAAATAGATCCTAGCGATGCCAACATTGTATGGAATGCTGCTGCCCAATACTGGGAAGTAAGTTTTGATGTAACCGGTTTTAGCGGGTTTTTTGTAAGCAGCCAGAACAGCGCGCTTTTACCGCTTACGCTACTTTCATTTACTGGCAAATTGCAAGGTAGTAATGGATTGCTGCAGTGGGTTACCTCGGGCGAAACCCATACCAGCCATTTCGAAATTCAGCGAAGCACTGACGGCAACAATTTTAAAACAATCACTATTATAAATGCCGCCGGAAACAGTACTGGTAGTATCAGTTACCAGTATACAGACTTAATAAGAAATGAACCTTTGTATTATTACCGCCTAAAAATGAATGATATAGACAACAGGTACACGTACAGCAAAACTATAAAGCTAACTAATATAGCCAATAGCCTTGTATTCACCTTATCTCCCAATCCGACCAGTGAATTTGTATTGATAAAAATGCCGCCGGTAACAAAAATCGCGAATATTAAGCTGATAGATATGTCGGGCCGTATGGTACAAAAATTTTTAGTGCAGGCTAGCATAACACAAATTAAATTGAATTTGAAAGGGTTGACTGCTGGCTCCTACAAAATAGTGTTTGACGATGGAACAAATATTATTGTCAAAACATTGATAATCGACTAATATTTGGTTATAAAAAATACCCATTAATATAGCCCAATACAGACAAAATGGTATCTTCATACAACAGGAATCAGTTTAGTATTAACTAGAAAGATTCCTGTTTTTGCCTTCCAGCTTCTCCGTGTAACCTGTTATGAGGTATCAGCGTCCTATTCCAACAGCATTTACAAATCGTTCAAAAGCAATAATCTTAACTTTCCAAAACAAAAACAACAACATGAAAAACTTATTTTTCCTGCTAATGATAGTAGCCGTTACAACTTCTTCCTGCAATTACGTAATGGGTAAGCGGGTAAAAGGAAACGGCAATATTAAAACTACGGAGCATTCTGTAGGGTCCTTTAAAAATGTAGAGGTTTCTGGTGCCATTGATTTGTATGTAGCACAGGGCGATACAAAACCTGTAAAAATTGAAACCGATGAAAATTTGCTGCAGTACATAGAAGTAAACCAGGAAGGAGACAGGATAATAGTAAAAACCAGGGATGGCATAAACCCTCAGCCTACCAGCAAAATAAAAGTGTATGTTACCTCACCTCTTTATAATGACATTGATGTTTCAGGCGCCAGTAATATAACAGGACAAACAAGAATTGTAAACACAGAAAACATAAAGCTGAATGTAAGCGGGGCGGGAGATATTAATATGGATGTGGATGCGCCAGCCATCAAAGCAGAAGTATCAGGTGCGGGTTCTGTTAACCTGAAAGGCCAGACGAAAACATTTGATCTTACACTGACCGGTGCCGCAAAAGCGCGTTGTTATGAATTGCTTTCAGAAAATACCAAAGTAGATATTTCTGGTGCAGGCGAAGCCGATGTATTTGCAAGCGTTAAATTAGATGCACAGGTAAGCGGCGCAGGAAATGTTACGTATAAAGGAGGTGCTACCAATGTGGCACAGCAGGTAAGTGGTGCAGGGAGTGTAAAAAAGGCAGATTGATAAAAACTAAAGCGCTGGCACCCGCTGGAAGAACATGGGTTCGGGCGGATTGGTTGCTGCCTTCTGCTCTCATCATTATTTAAATAACCTTCATTATGAATAAATGTATTTTTTTCCTGGCTGGAATGGTCGTCATAATCTCTTCCTGCCATTATGTAAATGGCAGACATATATCGGGGAATGGCACTTTGGGGACAGAGCAAAGAAATGTTACCGGCTTTACCGGCGCAGAAACCCATGGTTCTATTGACATTATTGCATCGCAGGGCAGTTATAATATTAAAGTGGAAACCGATCAGAACCTCTTGCAGTATGTTGAGACAAATGTAGAAAACGGCCGTTTGATTGTTCGTTTCAGGCAAGGTATATCATTGACAAATTTCAAAGGCGCTAAAGTGTACATAACAGCACCTGAACTAAATGCTTTTGAAACACATGGCAGTGGTAATATAAACGGCCAGGGAAAAATTTCAGATAAAAATAAGATTGATGTGAACATCTCCGGAAGTGGGGATATACAACTTGAACTGGATTGCCCTGAAGTGAAAACAGAAACCCATGGCAGTGGTAATATTACGCTCAGCGGTCAAACAAAAAATCTGTCCTGCAAAACCAATGGCAGTGGCGATGTAAAAGCAGCCAATCTTAAAGCTGAATCGGTAAAGCTGTCTATTCATGGCAGCGGTGACAATGAGGTGTTTGCCAGCGAAGCCCTGGAGGTTGGAATTTCCGGTAGTGGTGATGTGCATTACAGGGGCGAGCCTAAAATAACAACTACTGTTCATGGCAGTGGTTCTGTAACCAAAATGAATTAAAAATAATTTTTCAAATATTAATGAGCCATCCCAGCTAGAACCTGGATGGTTTTTTTTAGAATGGTCTTAACTTTTTTTGTTTGATCATTGCTGTATGAAAGGGTTAATTCTTCTTTTATCATTTTTTATTTACAGAGCCGGCCAGGCGCAAAATATCCCCGTTTCCAATGAAGATTTTGTAAACAGTATTTCCCGGCTGGTTGTCGACAGCAGTTTTTCACACTATTATCTTTCCGGCAATGCAGCTCCCTGTTCTTTTAAGAAGTTTGATTATGACGAATGGTATAAATATGGATTGACAGAAGATGTTCCCATTTATATTTTAAACGAACTGGCCAAAAAATCATTTCTTGATGCAGCGCCCCACAACTGGCAACAGGAAGAATTACTAAAAGCATTTTGCATCGATGAAGAAAAAGCAAAGTTACTCCTGAAACCTCCTTTAAAGCGACATGCAAAAAATCAACATTTAACGATCGACGCAGATAAAATTGTTTATTATTTTTCCCGGCCTGAGTTTACGGATGATTACCAGTACGCTATTATTGATATGAGTTTCCGTTGCGATGACCGCCAGTGTGGAATGGGTGCTACTTTTCTTTTTAAACAGGTGAATGGAAAATGGATAGTAGCAGGAAAGAAAATTCTATGGAGTAGTTAAAGGTCAGAATATCTATAAATTCACATATTTCACCGTAATCCATACATCCCTGTTTCTACCTTTATCATCTGTGCAGGAAATTTTTACAGGACCTTCTTCGGGTATAAAAAATTGTTTTTCTCCGATACTGCAGGATTTATAAAATTTATTGTTGATATACCAGTACAGCATACCCGCATCACTGGCTGCCCGGCAAACCAACTGAAGCGGTTCGGGGTGTTTTTTGCTAATCAGGTATTCGGTTCCGTTAGAAGGAGAAGTTATCAATGGGGCGCCTTCTTTAAACACTTTTTCACAGAGCGGGTTGTGTGCTGGTATATGCATATAAGCAACCCTGTTATCCTGCATCCATGCCTGCATATCAGGGCCAATCATTTTATACAATTTCTTTTTATAACCGGTAGCCGGCACACAATTCTGGCAGTAAGACATTGTTTCATCTGCGTTTATCATTATCTCCTGCATGTTATCACATTTCTTAGCCGGGGAAATCAGTGGAATGAAATAATCTGTAACAATATTTGTGCAATAATCATTAGGGGGTAAGCCGGTTTCTGAGCATACCTGTCTAATGTCGCAATCTTTTGGCTGATTAAACCATTCCTGGTCGCTGTCATAATCTATGGTATTAAAAATTTTGAAAAGCAATGGCGTGGCAATATTGGCGCCACTCAGTTCTGGTATACCCTGTGCAGAAAAATTACCTGTCCAGATACCTATCGTATAATGTTTGTTGTAACCGATGCTCCATGCATCTCTTCTGCCGTATGAGGTGCCCGTTTTCCAGGCAATCTTTGGCATGTGTTCGGTGCTGCCCCAGTTCAAAGGAAAGTCCGGCCGGTTTACTTTTGAAAGTGTTTCATTGATCATGAAATTAGCCCCTGTAGTTAAAACTTTAATTTTTTTATGTGTACTGTCTGCCTGTGTGTAAGAAGGTTGTATATATATTCCATCGTTTGCAAAAGAACTGTACAAGCCCGTTAGTTCTTCCAGGGTAGCGCCACAGCCACCTAATATTAATGAAAGCCCAAGTTTTTGCTGGTCTTTTTTTATTTGCTGAAAATTGCAACCTGCTAATTTCTGTACCAGTTTATCTTTTCCCAGCAGGCGCAGGCTTTTTACAGCCGGTATATTCAGGGAATGCTCCAGCGCATATTCCATACTGACATAGCCATTAAACTTTTTATCATAATTCTCCGGGGCATAGCCCTGGTAGTTTACGGCTACGTCTGTGACGATCATTTTAGGAGTCAGGATGCCTTCATCTATGCAAAGCCCATACAGCAAAGGCTTTAAAGTACTGCCTGGCTGCCGGATGGCTGCCGCGCCATTTACCTGTCCTGCATCTGTTGTATCCCTGAAATTTGCAGACCCCACATAAGCAATTACATTATGGGTTTGATTGTCTATAACAATTACCGCAGCATTGCGGATGTTTTTTAACGTTAGCGTTCTTGAATAGTCTGCTACCAGTTTTTCAATTTTCAACTGGGTATTCATCTCAATATGTGTCCTGATAATATCAGTACCCTGCTTTTTTAATTTATAGGACAAATGTGGTATATACCCCGGTACGCTGCCCCTTACTGCCACCAATGGTTCATCCAAGGCATCCCTGATTTCTTTTTGCGTAAATATTTTTTCTGCAGCAAATTTCTGTAACCAGCGGTTTCTTTCTTTTATTATACGATCATTGTTTCTGCCAATAACCAGTGTTGAGGGACGGTTGGGAATAATAGACAAGGTTGTAATTTCTGCCAGCGATAAATGATCCGGATTTTTTTTAAAGTACAGGATAGAAGCGGATTTAACCCCTTCTATGTTACCACCATACGGAACCAGGTTCAGGTACAATTGCAGAATTTCATCTTTACTGTATTTCCATTCCAGTTGCAATGCGCGGAACATTTCAATGCTCTTGTTCAGGTAGGTTCTTTTTTTAGGTTCCAGCGCCCTTGCTACCTGCATAGTAATTGTAGAAGCACCCGAAGTGCGTTTCAGGTGAAGCAGGTTTTTAGCAAATGCCCTGCCCATTGCCAGCAGGTTGATGCCAGGATGCTGATAAAAGTATTTGTCTTCTTTTTCAATAATGGTTTTGCGCAACAAGGGAGAAATTTCATTCAACTCCGTTTTCATCCGCCATTGCTGATCCCTGGTAAGAAAGGCATGTATTACTTCACCTTTGTTATCCGTAATGATAGTGGAATATTCTATTTTATCGGGAACGGGCCACAGCCAGTTAAGAAAAAAAAATAAAATAAAGAGTGCCGCAAGACTAAGCAGCAGTCTTTTGGAAAAAGCTAATATGTGAACCGGTTTAATTTTCATTTTTAGGCGCTGTACGGTATTAACAAATCCTTATATCATAAAATTTGCAAATAGCTCCGGCATATATTTATCTTTCCTGTGTAATACAAAAGCATTATGGTCCAGCCGGACTATCCCCCGTAGTTTTCTTCCACTAATTTCAGGTATTCTTTTTTCAAATAAAGAAAACAAAACCTGTTTTTTACTGCCATTTTTGTACTTTAACACCGGTTTTTAAAATATCTTAATCAATCCTCTATATGCGTATTGCAAAGCTCTTTGTAATTCCGGTATTCATCGGAATTATCTTTTTATATGCCTGTAACAGGCAGGCCGTAGCACTTAACTATACCAATGCAAAAGATGAAGTGCCACAACTTGGCAATCTTATATTCCGTTTTAATCAACCACTGGTAAAAGATTCGCTGCTCAATCAATGGGATTCTACTGAATATGTTTCTTTTGAACCAAAAATTCCAGGGCGTTTTCGCTGGGAGCATGGCGATGAACTGGTTTTTTCTCCCGCCAGGCCATTAGCAGCTGCCACCACTTACAAAGCAAAACTTGGCAGTGAATTGTTGCGGTATTCCAAATTCTCTTCAGTTGAAAAAGCAGACAATATCAGCTTTAGCACCCCTGATTTAAAACTGGAAAACACAAATACCACCTGGGTGATGCAGGATGAAAACAATAAGATTGCTGTACCAGAGGTAGACTTGTATTTTAATTACCCGGTAA
>JBDSOC010000014.1:0-19930 GCA_039915085.1 Chitinophagaceae bacterium | reverse complement strand
AAGGAAAATAAGATTACCAGCCAACCCATACCATCCGTTGTATGCTCCAATAAAAAAACCTGCAGCAGCACATACCTGTATAATTAAAACAGTTTTAAAAACTTGTTCGCCCGGCCAATAACGGGATAATATATGGTTCAGCTGGCTTCCACCTATAAAACCAACGGATAATAAAGCGAAAATGCCACCATACAATTTGGGCGTTACATGAAACTCATCCATAAATATAGCCGGCGAACCTGCTACATATACAAAAAGGCCTGCAAAAGAAAATGTTCCCGCCAATGCATATACGTAAAATTGTTTTTTCTGCAGGATTGCTTTAAACCCTTTTAAAATTGGCGCGGGCTTCAATGATACTGAAGGATCAGGCTGATGGCCTTCTGGCAAAAAGAAAATTATGACTCCCAGTACAACTAAAGCAATGATGGCAAGTAAGACAAATACCCAATGCCAGCCCAATGAAGTAATAATAAAACTTCCAACGGTAGGAGCAAGCAATGGTGATGCGCCAAGTATCAATACCAGCAAAGAAATAATTTTAGCGCTTTCCTGAACCGGAAAAAAATCGCGGACCATTGCCATAGCGGCTACCGCAGCCACACAACCGGTAAGCGCCTGCAGGAACCTGAAAAAAAGAAATCCATCAATAGAATGAAAAGAAATACAGCCAATGGACGCCACGATGTATAAACTGAGTCCAATATACAAAGGCCTTTTCCTTCCGAAACGATCCAGCAATGGTCCATACAATAACTGTCCTGCGGCAAAGCCCAGAAAATAAGTTGATACAGACAAAGCCACATTTCCAATGCTGGTATGCAAATCATTGGCTATTTCCGGAAAACCTGGTAAATACATATCAATTGAGATGGGCGTAATTGTATTCAGCACCCCGAGCATAAGAATCAAAAAGAAATTTTGCTGTTTACTCCTGTCATTTTTCCCTATCATATTATTTATTCCCTTTTCAACTGTAAAATAAGCATTCTGTCACAAGGAAAACATGATTAATCCATAGTAGTACCGCAGGTTATATTAGCGGTGGTTCCTGTCATGCCACTGGCCATATCAGATACCAGGAACACGGCAACGCTGGCAATTTCGCTCATCATCGGGCGCCTTTTTAGCATAGTATCATCATCCATTTCTTTAAGCCTTGCTGTGAGAACCCGCCCGTCTGCTGCCTTTTTAAAAACAGCGGAATCTGGTGAACCGGCAGAACGCATACAAACAACCCGTATTCCTTTTGGACCCAGTTCGGCGGCGAGGTTCCTGGAGAAGGCCTCTGAGGCATTACATAAAACACCAAACCCGCCTGTAAGCGGGTATGCTTTACCACCCGGTGTTGCAGTCAGCGATAATATTACACCGCTGCCATTTTGTATCATGTGCTTTGCGGCGGCGCTGGCTGTAATTAATTGCGACTTCATGCCAATAATAACCGGACGCATAAAATCTTCCACAGACATTTCATAAAGTGGTAAGCCCTGCAGCGACGCTATCCCTATTGCATTAAACGAAATATCTATGCTTCCGGCTTTTGCTGCAATGGTATCCACATAATTTTTTACTGCATCTTCATCCAGCGCATCAACAACCGATATTTCTGCAACACCACCAGCATCTGTTATATCTTTTGATACGGCTTCAAGGCTGGCCATGCTGCGCCCGGCCAGAAATAAACGGGCGCCTTCCGCTGCAAAAGCGCGGGCCACGGCACCACCCAAAGATCCGCCGGCACCATAGATGACAGCATTTTTATTTTTAAGTAGCATTGTTTTATTTTTAGCAAGATTATATATGCTGCACTATATTTTTCAACTGATGAATATGTCTTTTTGTATGGTACAGTACAAAATGAAACAGCTCAAGTTTGGTTATTTCGCCGAATGCTGCTGGCAGACTAATCATTTCATCCGGATTTGCTTTAGCTGCACTCTTTTTTAACTTATCATTCGATTTTTTCAAAGCGCCTATCACTAACTCTTTTCTGTATTCGCCGGATTCAGGTATAATAAAGTCCGGAGATTTTAATTTGGTAGAAAAATCTAAAAAAGTGTCTTTCAGTTCTTTTACTCTTTCATCCGGCTTTCTTGTCGCTGGTTTCCCTTCCATTTCCAAAGCTTGTACCATTCCATTATTCGATTTTGTTACGTGTGTGGCTAGTTGTGCTGCCGTCCAGCTGTCTTTAAAGGGAACCGCATTCATTTGCGATTCACTGAGGGGCAACATCAAATGCATCAATTCCATTGCGGCTTCATCGATAGATACAAAAAGTTCTTTGGGTGCCTGCGATGATATATATGTATGCATAAACACGGTTTTAGTACGTTGCAAACTTACTTCTGAAGATTTTATGAAATGGGGTGTAAATACGGCAATAAGAGGGCTGATTGCGACAATATTCTTTTTATATTTACGATATGAAACATGTTTCAATACTCATACCGCTTGGCCATACCAGCCTTAGTAATATTGATGGCACGCACCAGATATTACTGGAAGTAAATAAATTTCTTGCCGCTATGGGTAAAGAAGCATTATTTAATGTAAATCTCGTAGGCCTTGAAAAACAAACCAGCCAAAGAGATGGTTTGTTTACAATAAAGCCTGACCTGTTATTACAGGACGTGCCTAAAACAGATATGATTATTATACCTGCCATTCATAGTGATTTTAGAAAATCATTATTGGAAAATGCAGCTTTTCTTCCGTGGATTAGGGAACAATATAATAATGGTGCTGAAATTGTAAGCTTGTGTATTGGTGCTTTTTTCCTGGCTTCCACTGGTTTATTAAATGGAAAACAATGTGCTACGCATTGGTCAACCGCAAATGAATTTCGTGCTCTTTTCCCTGAAGTAAACCTGGTCGACGATAAAATAATGACGGAAGAAGATGGCATTTACACAAGTGGCGGCGCCTATGCTTACCTTAACCTGTTACTATACCTGGTAGAAAAATATGCAGGACGTGAGGTAGCTGTTCTTACTGCCAAAGCATTTATGATTGATATCGACCGCATCAGCCAATCGCCTTTTATTATTTTTCAGGGACAAAAATCACACACTGATGAACCGGTAAAAAAAGCACAGGAATTTATTGAAAACAATTTTGAAGGAAAAATAACCGTTGATCAGCTTGCTTCGATGCTGGCACTTGGCCGCAGAAACCTGGAGCGCAGGTTTAAAAAGGCAACTTCTAATACGGTAGTAGAATATATACAGCGTGTAAAAATGGAAGTTGCTAAAAAAGGGTTGGAATCATCACGTGACAATGTAAATGAGGTAATGTATAATGTAGGATATACTGATACAAAAGCTTTCCGTACCACATTTAAAAAAATTACCGGGCTGTCACCTGTACAATACCGCAACAAATACAGCAGGGCTTTGTCTGTTTGATTTCTTTAAGTTTCCATTGGTTCAAAGTTTAAGGTTCCAGGTTTTGAACTGCAGGGTTTCTCCGTATCTGCGCGTTAAGAACTTACGCATCAGACTTTAAAAATTTACACTTTCCTATGTTGTACAAGCGTATGCCGATAGAAAAGGAATCTCCCGAAGAAACAGGATACAGTAATATTTTATACAATCTTGCCGAAAGTTCTGTAACCGATTTACAATTTCATGAACTCAACTTATCGCTTGATCAGCTCAAGCTTGAATACATTGCCCACCGCGGACATAATGATCTAAGGAAACTGATAGCAGCTGATGCAGGCACATTAACTGAAGGCAATGTATTGCTCACCAATGGGGCGGCAGGTGCTTTGTTTATCATCAACAGTTCATTGCTTACCACAGCAGATCATTTAATAGTTGTAAAACCAAATTACGCTACCAATATTGAAGTGCCATTAACCATTGGTTGCGCCATCAGTTATATTGATATAAAATTTGAAGAAGGCTGGCGCGTAAATATTGCGGCCATTGAAGCGGCTATACAACCCAATACAAAAATGATCAGCATTACTACGCCGCACAATCCAACCGGCATGCTGATGACAGCCACTGAGTTAAATGCGCTGATAGCAATTGCAGAAAAAAAAGACATTTGGTTGCTGGCAGATGAAACGTACCGGGACGCTTGTTTTAAAACTCCCTACCCCTTAATGGCTGCCGAAAGTAATAAAATTATCAGTGTGTCATCTTTATCAAAAGCATATGGGCTACCGGGTTTAAGAATTGGCTGGCTGATAACGCAGGATGAGGGTTTGCTGGAACAATTTCTAGCTGCCAAAGAAATGATATACATCAGCAATTCTGCGCTTGATGAAGAAGTGGCTTACCAGTTTTACAAACAGAAAGAAAAGTTTGCAGCGGCTATCAATAAACAGGCAATGCAGAATTTTGAATTGCTGTGCGCCTGGTTGCAAAAAGAAAAAAGACTGGAAGCTGTTTTGCCCGAAGGCGGTGTGGTTTGTTTCCCCAGGCTGATAAAGAACATTCAGGTTGATACAGAAAAGTTATACCATTTGCTGATGCAAAAATATAAAACCATGGTTGGACCGGGGCATTGGTTTCACATGCCGGACACGTATATGCGTATTGGTTTTGGATGGACAGATGCTGTAACATTTCAAACCGGGTTAGAGAATATCAGCAAAGCGATGGATGAATGTGTGCGCTAATCCCCGTTAATATCTCCACAGATAGGCTTCAAATCTCTTCCACCTGCATTATCTCTTTTTCTGATGCCTGCACATCAGGCAGGTTGGCCACATTGAAAATAATAATGGTTGACATAAGTGCTATAACGAAAAAGGACCATCGCAAATTGGTTGCCTGCGCTATAAAACCAACTATAGGCGGCACCAGCAAAAAACCCAGGTAGCCAATAGTAGAAACAGCGGCAAGTGATTGCCCGGTATTAGCACCTTTTACTTTACCAGCTATACTAAATACCAGCGGTACTACACAGGAGACACCCAACCCTACAAGTGCAAAACCAAAACCAGCACTTACCTGGTAAGGTAATAATACCGTAATCATTAATCCTGAAAAAACAAACCAGCCACTATAGGTTAATAATTTTTTTATCCCTATTATAGCCACCAGTTTGTCGCCAGCAAACCGGCCTGTTGTCATCATAACCATATAAATAACATAGGCGCCAATGGATGCTGCTTTTGAAGAGTGAATGACTTTCAGAAAATAAATACCACTCCAGTCGTACATAATATTTTCACAGGCCATTACACCAAAACAAATCAATGCAAATTTCATCATTTGCTTATCGGGCAATGAAAACACCGGTTTTTTTACCTGTGGTTCAGGCTTTTTTTCAAGCGTGTAAGGAAAACAAATGACAGCAGTTACAACCAGTATAATACTTACACTGAGCAAGTGCCATGCAGTAGATATATTAAATAGTACCATTAAATAACCCAGGCCCGCACCAGCAAAACCGGCAAGGCTCCAGATGCCATGCATCGTTGTAAGTATTGACCTTGTATACAATGCCTGCACATCCACCGCCTGCGTATTTGCAGATAAATTCATAAGATTGCGTGCAGAACCGAAACAAAAAAGCACAATGACCAGCTGCAATGTGTTTACAACAAAACCAGGTAGCCCAAGTAATATATTAAAAATGACTGCGCCAACTACCATAATTACCCTGCTTTCAAAATGGCCCAGTAATTTGCCTGTTACAGGTAATGTGAGGATAAGCCCGATGGGCATGGCCAGTAAGACAGCACCCAGCTGCGCTTCATTAAGATGTAAATGTTGTTGTACGGAAGGTATTCTTGAGGCCCATGTAGAATAGCCAAAGCCAGAAATAAAAAAATAGATACTGGTAACCAGTCTTAATTGTTCGGGAGATTTATTTTTTACAATTGCCCCATCCATATTCCGGAAGGTAAATGATTTTTATTATGTATTTATTTTTGAAGACTGGCGCCCGCTTATTGTTTCCTGTTTTGCAATTTTGCTATAACCATTTGCAGTTTTTCCGGGTTATTCATATAGCTGCTTAAATCATAAATTTCAACTTTCCTGAATTCGCAAGGATGGCTTTCACTCTGCAGTGAAATATACCCTTCCCTTATCGGATCACCATCTTTATAACCCATCTGCTTTACCCATTTATCGCGCCCATCATATTGCGGCTTTGTATACACCAGCACGGTGTCCCGGTCTGCAATATGTTTAACAATAGAATCGCCCAGTACCAGCGCTTCTATGTGTACCCACTGGTCTCCATGATATGTTTTAGAACGGGAGTTAACGCAGTGCTGGGTATATAATTTATTGTCCAGCACAACATTGGTTCCTGGCGTACACAAATTAACTGTTGACCTTTCATCTTTTCCATTGCCACCCAGTAATTGCTCCTCCATGGATATAGGAAAGTCCTGGTTCAGTTCCATCGTCTCCGGGCTCTGGCAATGCAACATTGCACCGCTGTTACGGTAAGCCCATCCTGGTCCATTTTTTACCTGTTCACCTGTAAAACGATATTCTACCACCAGCAGGTAAGCACTAAATTTTTTCTTATAAAATATGTGACCATACTGTTCTTTAAAATCATCGTATTGATCATAGCTTACTTTCATTAACCCGTTTTCTACCCTGAAGGTGTTGCCATAATTTTCATTGAGACTGTGATCTTTAATTTTTATGGTCCAGTCTTTTAGATCTTTTCCATTAAACATTTGAATGGCCTCAGGCATTTTTTCCTGTGCCATACTTGCTGTAAAGGCAATACAGTTTACAATTAAGCCAAGAACTAATTTTTTCATAAAAGTCTTTTACGAGACACAAACATATTATATTTAAAAGACATTAACCTGCAGCACTGCTGCAGCACGCAAAGTTCTATAGTGGCCGCCCTGGTTATAATTTTTGAAATTCAGTATTTAAACCCCCTCCAGAACCAGGCTTCGAATTTATAACTTAGCGCTTCACACTTATTGCTTTCGCCTGTACTGGTGGGCCATTCGGCGGTTAATTTCCTTTATTCGTCTCTTATGGCCGGTTATTTTTGCTGTAAGGCTTAAATTTATGGTTTATAAATGTGGGTTTTATTACGATAGTCTGATGAAAAATAAGAAATGGATGGTTTTGGCAATTGCATGTATATTTTTAGCGACGGTATCCTGGTCGCAAAAGGTAATCCCAATTGAAATAATCAGCAGTCCATTGCAAAATACCTATTCAGATAATATGCTGCAGTATGCTGCACACAAGCAATTGCCGCAGGGATATGAAAAGGAAACGCTGGAAGCACTGTCGCATTTTCCGGAGTTGAAGGATATTACTATAAAATTCAGGGTGAAAAAATCTTTTGCGACATTGAAAACCAGGCCCACTTTTTTATCCATGTTTATGCCAAAGGGTCATAGATCCTATATAATTACCATCAGTAATAAAACTACTGCAAAGCTGGTGCCCCTGATGTTTGCAAACCTTAGTGCAGAAGCCCGTGTTGGGGTAATTGGACATGAATTGAGCCATGTGGTAGATTTTTCTAAAAGAAATGACTGGCAATGTCTGAAAATGGCAATCGGACATTTGTCACCATACTACCTTGACCATTTTGAGTACAATACGGATATGATTTGTATACAGCATGGATTGGGTAAAGACCTTGAAACATGGAGCAGTTACATAAGAAAAACAATGCACACTGTTTTCTGGAGAGGTGCCGATTATGTATATAAAGGTGATGATAAATATGAACGTTACATGAATCCTTCTACCATAGAAAAAAACATACCTGCTAAAGAAACCCCTTCATTGCAGTTTATCCCGGGTAAATAACACCATTAAAAGGGATAACTGTTATAAAAACTGCATACTCACCATAATTACAGGTATGGCTGCGTATAAACTTTACTAAAAAGAAGATTTTATACTTATTTTTTTGTTCATCGAACATTTTCGTTTGTCCATCGAAAACGGCAACCCGCTCTGCATATTTAAAGATTTCTTTTCCAATCATTTACAAAAATATATACCAATGCTGCCTGTCCTGTTATCTAAAGGGCATTGTGTATCTACAGTAATGCTACTAATATTACTGCACAAAATACGGTGTTTTAAATAAGGTATTTATCGGTTTTAAAATTCAGTATTTAACAGCTCTAAACATAAACACTTATTGGGTTCCAACAAAAAACTGTACCATGAAACAATTATCCTTACTTCACCGATTATGCATTATTATAGTGATGTGCATATTTGTAAAAACAGCTTCGGCACAAACCTGCCAGCTGGGTATTTCCGTTTCTACAATAGACTCAAGGTGTAAAGCAACCGGAAGTATAACAGTAACAGTTACCAATGGCTCAGGTAATTATAATTATTTAGTTACCGGTACTGCTTACAGTTCAAATACTTCTTCTAATATTATAGACGGCTTACAGCCCGGCACTTATGGTGTTAAAGTAAAAGATATTTCCAGCGGATGTACTGTAGAACAACTCAACGTAATCGTTGGTGGCAGTTACCAGGACCCGCGTTTCAATCTTATGGCTACCGATGTCAGTTGTTTTAATGCAGCCAACGGCAGCATTATAGTTAGTAACCTGCAATACGGAAGAGGGCCTTTTAATTACACCATTGTTGCGCCTTCTGCATCCTATATTGGTACATCAAACACAACCGGCGCTTTTAATAACCTGGTTGCAGGAGATTATTACGTGCAGTTAAGCGATTCATGCGGTGGTTTACAAACCAGGATAATTACAATTGCAAATTATACCTGGACACCTGTAATAGCTGCCATGTCTAAACCAACTTGTGACAGTGCAGAATTTACAATAAATGTATCTGATAATAAAGGAAATACCAATGCAAGCGGTACGGTCTTTAATAGTTTTTTATATGGCGCAACAGTTGTAGCCGGAGATACCACATGGTCATCCAACCGGAACTTTCGTTTTTACAAGAGTAACTACCGTCATGGTACTTTAATTGTAAAAGATGGTTGCGGAAACATAAAAACAATTTCATTTTCTGATACTGCTATTCCGAATGTTACCGCGTCAGTGACTACAAACAATTATCAGTGTACTGATTTTACCGCTACAGTTACCGGTCAGCAAAATCTTACCAATCCGCAATATTGCTTATATAACAGTTCAAACGTATTGGTTACCTGCAATACTTCAGGTGTATTTAATAATGTTACCTACGGCGCTTATTGTATTGCCATTACAGACAATTGTTATGACACCACTTTTAACCGTTGCTTTACAGTTGCACATCCTGCCATTTCTGTTGCGGCCACAGTTGGTATCAGCAATATGGTGTGCAGTGGTTTTGACGCAACTATCAGCGGTCAGCAAAATCTTACCAGTCCGCAATACTGCCTGTACGACAGTACCAATACCCTGGTAATATGTAATTCAACAGGGTCTTTTACAAATATTCCTTATGGCCCCTATTGCATTAATATAACGGATGGTTGTACAGGAACAGTTATTACGCGCTGCTTTACACAAAGAAGGGCCGTGCCATTGGTTGCCACTACTGTAAATTATTCAAACCAGGCGTGTGCTACATTTACTGTAAGTATCAGTGGCCAGGCAAATATTATAAACCCCCAATATTGCCTTTATGATGTAAATGACAGTGTAATTGCCTGTAATTCTACAGGTGTATTTAATAACCTTCTATATGGCAGTTACTGCATGCACATAAAAAACGATCCAATTTGTTTTGATACCACCATTCAGCGTTGTTTTACGCTTGGTGCACCAAAACCGACAGTTGGTTCCGTAGCTATAACAAATAAGAACTGTACTGGTTTTACTGCTGGCATTACCGGGCAGCTAAACCTCAGTAATCCGGAATATTATTTATATGATGGTGGCAACAATGTAATTGACAGTAATACCACTGGTTTATTTAACAACCTCGCTTATGGTTCATATTGCATACAGGTAAAAAATGATGGCAGCTGTTATGATTCCACCATTCAGCGCTGCTTCAGTGTAACGGTACCGGTGCCAGCTGTTGGCGGTACGGTTAACATTACCAATAAAGCCTGCTTAACTTTCAGCGCTACTGTTACAGGACAGGCAAATCTTACCAGTCCAACCTATTATTTGTTAGACAATACCAATACTGCCATTGACAGTAATGCAACAGGCCAGTTTAATAATATTACCTATGGCTCGTATTGCATTAAACTGGTAAATACCTGTTATGATACTACAATCACACGTTGCTTTTCCGCAAATGCTACACCCATAACTGTTGGCGTTACTTCAACAGCTTCCTGTACCATAGGCAAAACCAGCCTGGCTGTAAATATCAGCAATGGTACCGCTCCTTATACAATAAATATTTATAACCCATGGGGAGTTTTGGTAAACACCACTACCTCTGGTACTTCTTTAACAACCATCACAGGCCTGTCAGCACTTCCTGCAGGATATGATTATAAAGTAATTGCATCAGGTGCCTGCAGTGGTATTGATTCTGCTACCGTAACACCGCTTGCTTATACTTTAACCAAAAGCATCAATGCCAATTCTAAATGCCCCGGTGGTTTATGGCTCAATGGCTCAGGTGATCTGCTGGTAAATGCACAGTTCAGCGGTGGTACCATTACACCTTCTATTATTAATATGAACGGAACAACCGTTAACATTAATTATACCACACAGAGTGGATCTAATTTTACTTTCTCAAATATGCAGCCTGCTACCTATGTGGTACAATATACTTTGCAGGGTTGCGGAACGACTGTATACGATACATTCGACCTTAAGTCTTATAATTACCCAAATCTTGACCAGTCGGCTGTTTACCAGTGTAACAATAATAACTTTAGTGTAAGCGCTGCTGCAACAGGCGGTCTTGCGCCATTCACTTATGAAGTTATTGGTAGTTTACCATCTTCGCCTGCTATTATACAGGCACCGCAGTTGGGTTCTACTTTTGCCATCAACAATGGTACAACTTACTCACTGGTACGCCTGCGTGTAATTGATGCCTGTGGCAATGCTACCATTAATGATGCAAGTATATTACCACTTGCCAATACCATTATTTCCTCTTCTTTCGACTGTATGTACAACAACATTAGTTTAACCGTTGATAGTATTGCCAATGCAACCTATACCTGGTATAAAAAAACCAGCCCAACGGACAGTGTACTGGTAGATAACAACCAGACCCATACTATACCATTTTTAATGCCATCGGATACCGGTATGTATGTAAGCGTAATGTCAGTCAACAGCGGTTGTTTACAAAAGATATCTACCTTCCGTATAACCGGTGCGTGCGGTGGTTCATTGCTTGCCGTAAACGGTTTATCATTTACTGCTGCTTTAGATAAAGACAACGTGCAACTGAAATGGATAACTGCAAGGGCTTTTGATGCCAGTTCATATATCATTGAAAGAAGTGCAGATGGTATAAGCTTTAAAGAGATTGGCAGTATGGCTGTATCTTCCGCCAACAATATTTCTACCAGCCAGTATTTTTTCTCTGACTTAAATGCTGTAGCCGGTAAAAATTTCTACCGCCTGCGCATCATAAAAAACAGTGGCAAAATTGCTTACACCAATATAGAAGTGGTAATTAAAAAAGGAAAAGTAACCGTTTCTGTAATGCCCAATCCCGTAGCAGAATCATTTACCATCAGGTTCCAGCCAACAGCCGCAGCCAATTATAATGTGAGCCTGGTAGGTGCAGACGGAAAAGTTATCATGAATAACAAATACGCTGTAAGACCCGGTGATACAAAAACAATACTAAGACCCGGTACCATTGCCACAGGTGTTTACTATCTCGCGGTAATCAACCAGGCCACCAATGAAAAGGATATCATTAAATTATTTTTTAAATAGGTATAGTTTAGCTGTTTTTACAAACCGCCGGTTTCTACCGGTGGTTTTTTTATGCTGTTTCCAGGCAGGTTTTTTATCTGGCCAATCATTCATAAAATGCTATCAATCATATGTTTAATTCCCGGTAATATCATTTTGAATTTATATCGGTATCTTAGCTACTTTTCAAAAGTATATTAGCCGCATAATGATAAGAAAAATAGATTTTACCCATTCCGAAAAACAGGAACCTCACCGCGCCCGTACCAAACAAATTTTGCAACAGCATCCCGAAATGCGGAAGCTGATCGGCAAAAACCCCAATACTATTTTTGTTATTCTCGGCATTGTTGGTTTCCAGGTAGCAATGGCCTGGTTACTGAAAGATCAATCCTGGTGGCTGGTAGTGGGTGCTGCTTATTTGCTGGGTGCTTTTGCAGATCATGCTTTATTTGTAATGATACATGAATGTGCACATCATCTTCTTTTTAAAAACCGTGCAGCCAACCGCTGGGCTGGTATGATAGCTAACCTGCCACAACTTTTTCCCAGTTCAATTTCTTTTGAGCGTTATCATATTAAACATCATTCTTTCCAGGGCATACATGAACTGGATGCAGACTTACCTAATAAATGGGAAGCTAAGCTTATCAATAATTATTTTATCGGCAAAGTACTATGGTTGTTGTTTTATCCCATCTTCCAGCTTTTCCGCATATCACGCTTAAAAGAAATAAAACCATTTGACAAATGGGTAGCAGCAAATTTTGGTTTACAATTAATTTTCATTGTTGCTATTTGCTGGTTCTGGGGACCAAAAGCTATTTTATTTTTATTGTTCAGTTTCTTTTTCTCAATAGGACTGCATCCACTGGGTGCACGCTGGATACAGGAGCATTATCTTACAAGTGGTGAAGAACAGGAAACCCATAGCTACTATGGCATACTGAATACAGTAGCTTTTAATGTTGGTTATCACAATGAGCACCACGATTTTCCTTCTGTGCCATGGAATAAACTTCCGCAGATTAGAAAAAATGCCGGCAGTTTTTACAACAGTTTACAGTATCATACTTCCTGGACAAAATTGTTTTTCCGCTTTTTATTCGATAAAGAAATTTCCCTGTTTTCAAGAGTGATTAGAAAAGAAAGAGGAAAAGTAAAATTGACTGATGTCTCTATACCTGACAGGGACCTGATAGAAAGCAAACAGGAGCAGGCAGTAGCGCCGTAAAGATATTTTAAGCTGAATCAAAAAAGCGGTCTGAGTAAACCTTAGAACCGCTTTTTTGATTTTACTGCATTGCATGAAACCAGTTAATAATCAAGAACCCCGTCCCCGACCGTTCCGGGCAAATAATTATGAATAGATGTGTTCAATTGCATCCCGGTATTTTTCCATCACCACTTTCCTTTTGATGCTCATTTTAGGTGTCATTTCTCCCGTGTCAATGCTCCATTCATGCTCCAGCAACTGAAATTTTTTAATTTGTTCTACATGGTTAAAGAATTTATTAAAACTTTCCACCAACTCTTTAAACAGGGCAATTACAGCAGGGTTATGAATGATTTCTGCATTACTGGAATATGGTATGTTATTTTGACGGCACCATTCTTTCAGGTTAGAAAAAGAGGGCACAATGAGGGCGCCTACAAATTTTTTCTCAGCACCAACTACCATCACCTGCTCAACAAACAGAGACTCCTTTAATTTATTTTCTATAGGCAAAGGCGCTACATATTTACCACCGCTGGTTTTAAACAATTCTTTTTTACGATCAGTAATTTTTAAAAATCTTCCATCCTGTACGCCAATATCCCCGGTATGGTACCAGCCATCACCCATTGCTTCCTCCGTCAGGTCAGGTCTTTTATAATAGCCCATCATAACATTGGGTCCCTTACATAAAATTTCACCATCTTCCGCAATCTTTACTTCCACGTTATCAATTAAAGGGCCTACGCTCCCAAATTTTCTGTCTTTTTCTTCAAAACGGTTTACGCTGATTACCGGCGATGTTTCAGTGAGGCCATACCCTTCCATCACAGGAATTTTTGCCGCAGTAAAAATGCGTATCAGCCTCACCTGGCACGCAGCCCCGCCTGTTACCACACACATTAAATTATTACCCAGCCCTTCTCTCCATTTACTGAATATAAGTTTGTTGGCAATGGCCAGTTGCATGCTGTACCACAAACCCTGGTTTTTATTAATTTCAAATTTCTCTGCCAATGCATGTGCCCAGAAAAACAATTTCTTTTTTGTTCCTGTAAGTTCATTTCCTTTCGCCATTATTCTATCGTATACTTTTTCAAGCAAACGTGGTACAGTTGTAAAGAGATTTGGTTTTACTTCTTTCAGGTTATCACCAATAGTTTCCAGGCTTTCCGCATAATAAACAGCGGTGCCCCTGTACAGGTACAGGTAAGTAACCATTCTTTCAAAAATATGATTCAGTGGCAAAAAACTGAGTGCACGTAAATGCTCTCCGGGAGGAAAACAGGGCATACTGTCCATAACATTGCTTAGTATATTTCTATGGCTCAGCATTACACCTTTGGGTGTACCTGTAGTACCTGAAGTATAAATAATAGTGGCCAGATCGTCGTATTTTATTTTTTCAGCAATAGCAGCAATACCGGCTATCGATTCAGGCGTGGCTGCATTCATTACTTCTCTCCAGTGACGGGCATTGGCAACATGCTCAAAAGAAAACACATCTTTCACGGAAGGCAGTCTGTCTTTAATACTCATTACTTTATTATAGCCGTCTTCATCATTTACAAAAATCATCTTCACCTGCGCATCATTAAAAATAAATTCCAGTTCGTTTACATTAATAGTTGGATAAACAGGTGTAAGCACGGCCCCAATCTGTTGTACAGCCAGATCAAGTATAATCCATTCCGGCCTGTTTTTACAAAGAATAGCCACTTTGTCTCTTCCTGGATCTGTCATATCACCGCCGCTAATACCCATATTAATCAACCCCCCTGCCAGTTTATCCACCATATCTTTAACCTCCTGCGTACTATAAGTGCGCCATTGCCCGCTTTCTTTTGCCGCCAGCATATCCGGCAATGGTTTTCTTTCCAGGTGGTACTGAATACAATCAAATAATCTTTTTGGCTCCATGTTATTGCAATCGTTAATTGTGTTTTATAAAAATTGTAGTACAGTTTATTTAATATACCGTTCTGAATATTTTAAAAGACGTGTGAACCTGCATTGCTGTGCGGCGTAAAATCATCTTGTTGAAATTAGATAAAAAAGCACTAATAAAAAAGCCCCGGTAAGTTATACCGGGGTTATTAATTGTTTGAATGTAGTATTATTATTTTGAAGCGCTCTGGTAATATTGGCCGGTTCCTGATTTAAACAAGCGGCCGCTCTGAGCAGCAGTAAACTGTTTGTATTCACTGCTGTGTGTACTTGTCCAGGTTTCAAAAGCGGCAAGGTTTTGTACACTTCCAAATAACCACTGGTTGTAAGCATTAAAATTGCCTTCTTTCAATAACTGGCGCTGGTAATCAAATAGTTTAAAAGGAAATTTAGCTGCATCTTTTTCAAACCAGTCTAATACGAAGCGCGTGCGAATCATGGTTAATGTTTCTGGTGTAATGCCTTTTTTTGCAATATCGGACTGGCGGTTTAAAGCAGTAAGAAAAGCTGTCACAAATTCGTTTTTATTATCCTGGTTCTTCATCATATCTCCATCTGTATACAATTTTTTATATCCTTCTATCAGCAGGCTTTTTATTTCTACTGTGCGCCTGCTGTAACTTTCCATATTCACAAACATTTCTCCATAGATAAGGCTCCATGCCTTGTCGCGGGTAAAATAATAATATTTTGCGGCGTTGTAATAATTACCGGTGCAAGACGGATCAGCCTGTATTCCATGTTCCCATAATTTAATAGCACTGTAATCCTGTTTGCTCCATAATAATTCGCCATAATCGCTTAACAAAGGGCCACTGTCCGGAAATGCTTTCAATCCTTTTTTATATACGCGTTCGCATTCTTTTGTATCACCGGTAGCTTTGTTAAGCATGCCGCCCAACTGGTACACCTCTACATCTGCATCGGGCCTTTCAAGCAGCGGTTTCAATACGCCCTGCATTTTGGGATAATCTGATTTTTGATAGTACGCAAGTGCCAAATCTTTACTGATACTTATATTATTTACATCCAGATCATGTGCTTTATTAAGCACCAGGATGGCATTGCTGAAATCTCCGTCTTTGGAAAAATTTCTGGCTGTTTCCTGCAGGGCCTTTGCATCCTGCGCACATACACCCAGGGAACCTGCAATAAAAAAACAAGACAATAAACCTGCTATTTTTTTCATGGCACTAAAGTTAGTTATTAGCCGTAGCTGCCGGCGTTAAACCGAAGCTATTAGCGTTTTGTTAGCTTTTATCAGAATACTTATTCATAAATTAAATGCGTTAGCAAACCATCACGCAATTTGGGTTCAAACCAGGTACTTTTAGGAGGCATCACATTACCACTGTCTGCAATATCAAATAATTGTGGAATACTCACGGGATAAACGCTGAATGCAACCATCATTTCACCGCTGGTTACTCTTTTTTCCAACGCTGTCAGTCCTCTTATGCCACCAACAAAGTCAATACGTTTATCTGTACGCTGATCTTTAATACCCAATAATTTATCCAGTATTTTTTCAGATAAAATAGTGATGTCCAGCACACCAATGGGATCATTTGTATAGCTGTCTTTCTTTGCAGTGAGCTTATACCAGTTTCCATCCAGGTACATACCAAAACTGTGTAAGGCTTTTGGCTGGTAAACAGTTTTACCCACCAGTTCACAATCAAAATCTGCCTGCAAATGTTTTAAAAAATCAGCCGGTGATAATCCATTTAAATCCTTCACCACGCGGTTATAATCCATTATGTGCAGCTGGTTAGAAGGGAATAACGTGGTAAGAAAATAATCCGCACCTTCTGTTGCTGCGCTACCCAATGCCTGGCGCACTTTGGCAGCGGAAGCAGCGCGGTGGTGACCGTCTGCTATATAAGTGAATGGTACTTTAGTGGCAAATAAATCAGTAATGCTGTCAATGGTCTTGTTGTCGTTTACTACCCAAATGGTATGAGTAATTTTATCTTCAGCAACAAAATCATAAACTGGTTCATGGATTGTTTTCCATTTGCCTATAAGCGCGTCAATTTCTTCAATATTTCTGTAAGCTAAAAAAACATTGCCTGTTTGTGCGCCGCTCGTTTTTATATGATTTATTCTATCCTGCTCTTTTTCCGGCCTCGTAAATTCGTGCTTCTTTATAATGTTATTTTCATAATCATCAACTGTGCTGCCACAAACCAAACCGGTCTGACTGCGGCCATTCATTATAAGCTGGTATATATAGTAGCAGGGTTTCAGTTCCCTGAACAATATTTGTTTTCTTATAAAAGCA
Source organism: Chitinophagaceae bacterium (assembly GCA_039915085.1). Lineage (GTDB taxonomy): Bacteria > Bacteroidota > Bacteroidia > Chitinophagales > Chitinophagaceae > JACMLD01. Next base: position 2,689 of record JBDSOC010000014.1, on the reverse strand, counting down.
TCCAGGTTCTCCTTTGCTTTTTCATACACGTCGTTTGAATGTGTATCAGTGTTATCAGGCAAATCAACTTCAGCCTTGGTGATATGCAAAAAAGAAGAGGCATTGCCTTTTACTTCATGTTTTGCTTCTGCTGAATTCAATACATCGTACGGTGGTGATGCCAGTTTTGCCGCCAGTTCTGGTTTTGGTCTTAATGCTTTAAAAGGAACAATAGTAGCCATGAAATAATTTATATAAACTTTTATTTAACCCGGGTAATTGCTGATTGCGGTTCTGCTGGATCGGATTGAGATTTGAGATATATTGGCGTACAATATCCAAAGCAATCACTAAATCACGCAATTAAAAAATCATAAATTTCTGCTTAGCCTTTTCTTTTGGCAAAATCAATCATTAAATCTGTGAGCGCTTTTACACTGTCTATAGTCAAAGCATTGTACAGGGAAGCGCGGAAGCCCCCAACGGTTCTATGACCTTTTATCCCTACCATATTTTGCGCCTTACATTCTGCCAGGAATTGTTTTTCCAGTTCTGCATCCTTCATTATCCATACTACGTTCATTAAACTCCTGTCTTCCCGGGCCACTTTAGGCGTAAACACAGGCAGTGCATCAAGCGTATCATACAGTAATTTTGTTTTGGCGTCATTTAGTTTTTCAATAGCGGTTACGCCTCCCTGTTTTTTTAACCAGCGCAGCGTAAGCATACAAACATATACGGCAAATACAGGTGGTGTATTCAGCATTGACCCATTTTCAATATGAACGCGGTAATCCATCATGGAGGGCAGCTTGCGGCTTACCTTACCCAGTATATCTTTTTTTACAATGACCATGTTTACACCTGCTGCGCCTATATTTTTTTGCGCACCGGCATATATCAAAGCAAAGCGGTTATAATCTATATGGCGGCTCAGAATATCACTGCTCATATCTGACACCAGCGGCACTGCAGTAGTTGGTATTTCATGCATTTGTGTACCCTCAATAGTGTTATTGGTGGTATAATGAAAATAGCTGGCATTTTCCGGAATGGTATAGCCTTTGGGAACGTAGGTATAGTCTTTGTCTTTTGAAGAAGCCACCATATTAACATGGCCAAACAGTTTGGCTTCTTTTATAGCTTTTGTACCCCAGGTACCACAATCCAGGTAAGCAGCAGTAGCCTTATCATCCAGCAGATTCATAGGCACCTGGAAAAATTGGGTAGAAGCTCCCCCGTGCAGAAATAATACTTCGTGTTCATTATCAAGCTGCATCAGCTCTTTGGCCAGTGCTACCGCCTCATCCATTACTTCCTGGAACCAGCTGGTACGGTGTCCTATTTCTAAGATTGATAACCCTGTATTATTAAAATTAAGAATGGCCTGGCTGGCCTGTTCAAATACTTCTTTGGGCAAAACACTGGGTCCAGAATTAAAATTATGTGCCACGACTATTGATTGTTTGATGATTCAAAAATGAGTTGCAAATGTACTTGAAATGAGTGGAAGAAACGCTGCAAACCTGCAATGTTCTGTAGCAGGACGATTCGGGTTATTCGGTAAATTTATCTTTAATGCTACCTTTTTTCCACTGCAAATCAAGGCTGTCAAATTCCTTAAGATCTGCTTCAGTAAAGCTGTTACCCGGAAGATTTTTTAAATCGGGCTGGCCTGCGTTTACCCATGCGGTATACCAGAAACATGCTACGGCATAAATAGATTGGCGCATCCGGCGCTCCACCATACCCTGCAATATGGTATTATAAGCACGTGCATAACCACCTGCATATTGCCTTACCAGCAGGCCATTTCTTTCTTCAAAAGCGAAACGCTGGTCCGATCCAAATTGCTGTGATAATTTTTTTTCAAAACGCAGTACGGTATCGGCCGCTGCGGCACTTTCAGCAACGCGTTTCCATATAAAAGATGCAGGATGTTGCAAATACTCCGCCCTGCCAATAAAAAAATCCCATTCCTTTTCTGCCAGTAGTTCCGGCAGGCGGCTCTCCCAAAAGCCATGAATACCAATTTGATCTGTAAGCTGCCCGTTATGATTACTGCTGGCATGAAGGGGCACGTGTGCATCAGCAATATAATGCCCGATTTCTGCAGAAAGCTTTAATATTTTAGAATAATTCTTTTCTTTAAAAGCAGCGGTAAGACGTCCCATCATAGTCTGTATCCACCAGGGCACAATGCCGTGAGCGTTTAAAGTATCGGCAGAAAATTTAGCGATGGCGCTATCCCATTTTTGGGGCAATATGGTAAAAGCATCGCTACCATACCTGTCAATATCAATATAATGCCGTGGTCCTTCTTCTGCTATTGCATATCTTCTTTTATCTGGATCAACTGCATGTTCTGAAAGAAAATTAATATTGGGTTTGTATAAAACAAGCATCTCTGGTGGCAACAAAAAAACAGCGTAGTAATTTATCTGTTTGTGTGCATAGAAACCCCAGCAATAAGAAATATGATAAAATAACAATAACCCTGCAGCAAGCAGTAGCTTTCTGGCAATAATCATGAGATAAGGTTTTAATATGTTTTAAGTGCTAAGTTGTAAGTGTTAAGTACCTATTCCAGATTAGTTTAACTTAGACGGTTAATTCTACTCAACACTCAACACTCAACACTCAACACTCAACACTCAACACTCAACACTCAACCTAAACCGCAATCCCTCCCTGCTGCTTCTCCTCCGCC
>JBDSOC010000220.1:0-12407 GCA_039915085.1 Chitinophagaceae bacterium | reverse complement strand
ACAGTCTTTACCACCTGCCCGTATTGACGCTTCAAACTGTCTCTACATCATTCAGTTTGTTCCAGCTTATCAGGGGAAAAACAGTTATCAGCAATGTGCAGCTGGAAAATGGTGCATTGCATTTTCTTACCGACAGCACCGGCTATTCAAACAGTTTCTTTAAAAACGATACCGGCACTGGTAATAAACAGGCCGGTGCGGCTACAGTGTCCATTGAACAGGTCCGGCTTAAAAATATCAGCATCAGCATCGAAAATAAGATCAAGGAAAAAGAAATTTCTTTTGTTATCCATTCCCTGCATGCACATATTAATGCCGGAGAGACCCTGCAACGGATTATAATGACAGAAGAAATCACCATGAAAAAAGGCCTCGGCTTCAACCTGGCGAGGGGTGCTTTTCTTGAAAATCAATCCATCAACGGCAACTGGAACTTGCACTATAACGCCCAGGCAAAAACGATTTTATTTAATGACGCACATGTTGCTATCAGTAAGCATCCTTTTTTGCTGCAGGGGCAATTTTCTTTTGAGCCGCAAAACCCGCTGTTCCGGATTGGGTTCTCTGTAAAAAAAATCCCTTACCAGCTTGCAAAAGCCATCGTAACCAGCCGCATCCGTGAAAAACTGGAATTGGTGGAGGTCCGGGAACCACTGGATGCCAGTGGCAGCATTGAAGGCTCGCTGCTTCCGGCGCGCGAACCTGCGGTGAACATTGACTGGAAAACAACCAACAATAAGCTGGTGACCGAAGCCGGCACTTTCAGCCATTGCAGTTTTGAAGGAAATTTCATGAACAGTGTTTACCCCGGAGCCGACCACGTTGACAGCAATTCACGGATCAGTTTCAATAGTTTGCGTGCGGAATGGGATGGGATTTCATTCACGGCCGACAGCGTAAGTATCACCAATCTTGATACGGCGCGGCTGCAGTTGCATGTGCGCAGCCAGTGCAGGCTGGAAGACCTTGATAATAAACTCGCCATGCAGGATGTCGCTTTTAAAAGTGGTGATGCCAGTTTTGATTTAAAGTATGATGGCCCTATTGTCCGTGACAAATCAATGCTCCAGGATGTCAGCGGAACGATGATAATAAAAAATGGTGCGATTGATTATATACCCCGCGGGTTTAGTTTTACAAACTGCAACGGTGCGCTGCTCCTTTTGAAAGACAGTATCAGGATGGATAATTTCAACTGCCGTTACGGAGACAATCAATTTGATGTTGCGCTCTATGGTTCACATATCCGCCGGAAATTTATTGCCGGAGATGCATCACAGGCGGCAGTGATGGATTGCTTTGTCAGTTCCACATTTGTCAATATGGATGATTTTACCAGTTTGTTCGGTCAGCAAAAACAACGCAGCGCAGTAAAAAAAGCGAGCGGTAGTTTTGCCGCCACGGCCCGCAGTATTGATGCGATGCTGGACAACAGCAGCATTGGCGTACATGTGAAAGCTGCAGCATTCAAACGTGGCAACCTGCACGCCACGCGCCTGGAAGCTGTGGTCAGGTTTGAACCTCAACACTGGGAACTTGAAAAAATAGCAATGAACCTGGCTGGCGGAACCATTGTCTGCAGCGGCAAAGTGCTGCATGCCGCCAATAATACACACAATGCATTTTTCAAAGTAAAGGTTTACAATGCAGATGTGAGCAAACTCCTCCTGGCTTTTGACGATTTTGGACAGGAAGCGCTAACACACCGTGAAATCAGCGGGCGCTTTTCCACCATTGCATCTCTCCAGGCAGGAATCAGTTCACTTGGCCACATTGTTCCTGCCAGTTTAAAAGGAGATGTAGATTTTTCCTTACAGCAGGGGGCCTTGCAAAATTACGATCCACTCAACAAGCTGAAATCCTTTGTATTTAAAAACCGGGATATGCGCTACGTCAGGTTTGCAGAGTTAAAGGATAAACTTAGCATTGCCGGTGAACAAATATTCGTTAACCGGATGGAAATACAAAGCAGTGCCTTCCGGCTTTTCCTTGAAGGCAATTACGGTCTTGCAAAAAGAAATACCGATCTGCTGATACAAGTTCCCTTCAGCAATTTAAATACTAATAGTTTTGAAGGGGAAGAAGAACCTGTTAATAAAGGTGTGAAAGCAAGAACCGGCGCCAGTATCTGGCTACGGGCAGTGAATGACGAAAATGGAAAAGTGAAAGTTAAACTGACTATGAAAAAGAAAATGAAAACAGGAAAAACCGTCAACTAACCATTGGTTGTTGATGATTATTTTCATAACTTAATAAACAGTCAATCGCTAAACATGCTTTTCAACTGCACCAATGTGCTCACCGATCGTGTTCAGTGCATCCTGGTACATGTTGCTTTTTTTCCCCTGTAATTTATCCGCAAGGTCATTGAACCCATCAACGAGCTTCGCCCTGCTGGCTGATCCTTTTGCCGGTGCTATTAAAATGCCTGCGGCTATTCCGGCCAGTAATGCTATGAGAACTTTGTTCATATAAAAAGAATTTATAGATACTTATCAAATCAGGGGCCAGTTGTGAACCTGCATTTTCAAAAGGTAATTTTGTATTGCACGAGCCTCTGTGATTGCTGAACTGCCTTTATTCCGGCATTTTTTTACCCGTCATGAATGCGTCATTTGGGGACACAATTATTTTTCCCCCATGCCCGCTTTACCAATAATAAATTCACTACCCCTTCTGTCCTAAACTAATCTCATAAAAATGATCTTCTTATTCAGCAAATAATTCAAGCCAGGCGTCACCCAGCCAACCCAACAAACTTTTTTTGGCTACAATAACAGTAGATCTGGCTACTTCAAATTATTTATTCCTGCTGAACTTTACATTATTAAAATAGAAAAAATGAAAATTATAATAACAGGTTCAATGGGACATATCAGCAAGCCACTGGCCACAGCATTAGTGCAAAAGGGACATGCGGTTACCGTGATCAGCAGCAATCCCGAAAAACAAAAAGACATTGAAGCAATAGGAGCTACCGCTGCTATCGGCTCACTGGAAGAAGTTGATTTCCTGGCAGATAGTTTTAGTGGTGCAGATGCGGTGTATTGCATGGTACCGCCAAACAATTACTTTGATCACAAGCTTGACCTGCGGGCGTATTATCGCAGGCTTGGCAACAACTATGCTCATGCCATTAAACAGTCGGGTATAACGCGTGTGGTTAACCTGAGTACTATTGGAGCTCATTTGGAAAAAGGTTCAGGGATTTTACTTGGCGCCCACGATGTACAGCAGATTCTGAACGAACTATCACCTGATGTAGCCATTACACATATACGCCCCACTTCTTTTTACCACAATTTATACGGCTATGCAGATATGATAAAAACCGAAGGCTTTATCGCAGCAAACTATGGTGCAGGTGACAAGATACCATGGGTTTCCCCGATAGATATTGCTGCTGCGATTGCTGAAGAAATAGTAACGCCGCTTGTGGGCAGAAAAATCCGGTATGTAGCAAGTGAAGAACTTACTGGTAACGAAACGGCAAGCATTTTAGGTGCGGCTATTGGAAAGCCTGATTTGAAATGGCTGCTTATTACAAGCGAACAAACGCTGAGTGGCCTGGAGGCAGCCGGGATGAATAAACAAATTGCTGCTGGCCTGGTTGAAATGTATGCCAGCCTTCATAGCGGTTTATTATCAGAAGATTATTACCTTAATAAACCGGCAGTTCTGGGTAAAGTAAAGCTGAGCGATTTTGCAAAAGAGTTTGCTGCTGCCTTTAACAAAAAATGATTATCATTATAATATGGCAAACGGACAACCCCATAGGTTTAAAACGATCAGCGAATTTCACCAGTTCAGGAAATTGCCTAAACCCGAACATCCGCTGATTAGCGTTATTAATTTAGAAACAGTCATGCAATTGTCCGCCAATGAAACAAGTTTAGTAAAGGATTTTTATTCCATTGCATTGAAAAGGAATTTCAATGCCAGGATGAAATACGGCCAGCAGGAATATGATTTTGATGAAGGTATCATGTTCTTTATGTCGCCTGGGCAGGTTTTGAAAATTGAGGTGGAAAAAGATACAGCATTAAAACAGTCGGGGTGGATGCTACTGATTCATCCTGATTTTTTATGGAACACAGCTTTAGCTAAAACCATTAAGCAATATGAATATTTTGACTATTCGGTAAACGAAGCGCTGTTTCTGGCAGAGAAAGAAGAAACAATAATTGCAGGTATTATGCAAAGTATTCAACAGGAATATCATTCAAACATTGACAAATTCAGCCAGGATGTGATCATTGCCCAGCTTGAATTATTACTTACCTACGCAGAAAGGTTTTATCAGCGCCAGTTTATTACCAGGAAAATAACCAATCATAAAATTCTTAACCGACTGGAAGATATTCTTACAGAATATTTCAACAGTGATACGTTGGTAAAAAAAGGACTGCCTACAGTTCAATACATTGCCACAGCACTCAACATTTCGCCCAATTATTTAAGTGAACTGCTGAAGGTGTTAACAGGCCAAAGCACACAGCAACATATACATGATAAACTGATAGAAAAAGCAAAGGAAAAATTATCCACCACTGGTTTATCCATAGGCGAAATTGCATACGAATCAGGTTTTGAACATCCGCAGTCCTTCAGCAAGTTATTCAAAACAAAAACAAACTTTTCGCCTTTGCAATTCAGGCAATCGTTCAATTAACTAAACCAGCACCGCTGGTATGGGTTTTATGCGGGTCCGGGCATATTTACACCTGCTGAAATACCCGGATATGCTGTGTAAACAATCGTGACAGGCGCCTCAGCAAAAGAGCCTGGCAAATATTTCAATCATTTTATCTTCTGAACATTATAAAACTGGTACCGCTTTTGAAGTATAGGGTGCAAATACCCCATTTTTGAAACTAACTATAGCATTTTTATTACTTTTTATTTCAGGTGCGGCTTTTTCCCAGGTCAGCGGGCCTGTAGATTCATTAAAAGCAGATTCCCTCCGTATCCATGCGCTGAAAGATCGTCCAACGGAAGATAATTTGACCAGGCAATACGATGTGGCCGACCTTTTCCACGCCATTCTGCATCCCCGCAAAAAGGCGGATTCCACCAAAAAGCGATCACCCGTTACCGTGGTACCCAATATCGCTGCCAATCCCACCATCGGTTTCCAGCTTGGTATAAAAGCCGTAGCAGGGAAAAGACTGGGCAATGACCCCAAAACGCTTTTTTCGGTCGCGGCTACTTCTGCGTCCATCACTACCAAAGGAATTATTTATTTTTATATTAACCACAATATATTTACCTCCGGTAATAAATGGAATTTGCAAGGCAATATTGTCGTGGCCAAAACAGTAACGCCCGATTATGGTCAGGGTATCGGCAATAATTATACTGGCACCGATCCATCAGCGGCCGTACTGGCCAACAATGCGCGCAAAGTCTACCCTATTCATTCCATTTATTATAATATCCGCGAAAAGGTTTATAAAAACATCAGTAAAAACCTATTCCTTGGCGCCGGCCTTTCGTTTGAGATCCGCCGCAATATAGAAAACAAAGACAGCACCAGTAATGCCACGCCGTCCAGCGTCTACAATAACAAATATGGGTTTCCGCAAAACAAGTATTCGGCCAATGGCCTTTTATTTAATATACAATATATCACACGGGATAATCCAAACCGCGCTTATAGCGGCATTTATACCGATGCCGGCATACGTATCAACCATACCTGGCTGGGCAGCACAAAAAATGCCATCCAGCTCACCACTGATTTCCGGAAATATTTTTCTCTTTCCACAAAAAGCCCTGAAACCGTGCTGGCATTCTGGAACTGGGGTAATTATGTATTGAACGGTTACGTGCCCTATATAGAATTGCCCGGCACCGCCCGCGACGGTACATTTCGCAGTGGCCGTGGATATACTTCCCAATATTTCAAGGGCACCCAGTTTAATGATACCGAACTGGAACTGCGTTTTCCGATGCTGAAAAATAAATTCCTGAGTGGCGTTATTTTTGGCAACCTGCAAAGCGCCAATGATTTTCACGGCACTCCGCTCTTTCACACATTCCGGAGCGGGTACGGTGCAGGATTGCGCGTATTATTTAATAAAACAACCCGTACCAACCTTGCACTCGATTATGCTTTTGGGGAATTCGGAAAAAAGGGCTTTTTCCTGAATTTGAATGAGACGTTCTGATACGGCATCATCCTTCACGGATAAAGTTACTTTATGATGGATTGATAATTTACAATTACTAACCAGTTGGTTTCACCCCGTCATCCAGCTAAAGGCAATTTATGTGTATGACTGCATTTACTGTTTTTTAATTGGCTATATGTACACCAATTGATTCAAGGTAGGCTTTGGAAATATTGGCGCATTGCAAAGGCGTTTTGTCTTTTTGCGGCACTGCATCCAGTTCAACAATACCCCATCCTGTAAAATTAATACTTGTCAGTGCTTTGCATACGGCTGGCAAATTCACGGTACCCTGCCCCAATTCGACAAACTGGTAGCGCTGTGCGCCATCTCCCTGCAGTTGACGAACATCTTTCAGGTGAATATTTTTGATTCTTTCCCTGTAGTGGCTGATGGCTTTAACAGGGTCTCCCCCGCCCTGCTGGTAATGCGCAATATCCAATAACAACCTGACATTACGGTTATCACAATTAGCGAGTATAGTTTCTACTTCCTCCGGTGTCTGACCCAATTGTGCCATATGATTGTGGTAATTGGTCGTTATACCAATGTCTGCTGTCCGCTTTCCGATTTCATTTAACAGCCTTCCAAATTGTTGGAGATCCTCTTTGGAAGGGCTGCCTTGTTTTGGCCGCGATGAATTGGTAATTTGCATATCGGTGCCTTTCAACGATTTTACGAAACGGGCATTGTCCACATGCATTTTTATTACCGCTTCATCATCGCCTGTATTGATATTCGCGTTTCCACTGGAAAACATCACGAGTGGCAAATGATGTTGCTCCAGCATGGCTAGCAATTCCTGTGGTTTGGAGCCAAACATTGCCAGCGTATTTGATCTTAGCTGTATCCCCCTGAAACCTGCTTCAGCAATTTGTTGTATCGCCTGCTCAATATTATCGCCCCATGTAATAGCCGCGTATCCTAATTTTATTGCGGAAGCGACAGGCCATGGTGTTATTGCCAATGCTGTTGCCGCCATTGTAGTTTTTATTAAAAATGCTCTGCGGGTTACAGGAGCTTGCATAATTTTTTATTTTAGTATCTATAAAAGAAGAAGACTTGTAAAATAACAGGGTTCTGTTTTATGCGTGCTGCTGTGTCATGGATATGGGATTTTTTTTGTGAATGCCAAACGTATTAAACCGTTTGGGTAGTAAGAATAATGAAATAATACAGCGGTATAAATATTACGAAACTATAATATTCTTGTCTTTTATTTTCTCCAATCCTGCGGCGGTAATAAAAATGACAAGCGTTTCTTCTTGCCGGGTTACAATCAGTCCGTCGCTCTCGAGCTGACATAAATGTTGCTGTACAATGGACCAGTCCTGGAACTGGCGCAGGATGATTTCCCTTGGCCGGCATTTATAAGTGGTGGGTTGGGGATCGTCTTTTGTAATGTTAAAAATCGTTTGCAGGGTTTTGTATTGGGGCTCCATAAAATAAATATATCTTATTAATGTGTAGTCCCCGGCAAAAATTATTCACAAATTAAACAAGCCTGATTTTTCCAGCTACAAACCACGCCAGCGCCCTGCCAGGGAATTTTTTGTACTACAGGCGGCAGGACATCCACAAAGCGGGTTGGAAAAAAACGGCCCGCGGGTTTTCTAAGAATTCGTTTAAATGCCTAGAAAACAAGTGCTTTAAGCCAGAAATTAACCGGGTTGACATTGTAGTGCGCCATCATAAAATCCGGGTAAAATGCGATTACGTTACAAAAATATCCGGTAAAAAATTCTTCAAAAAAGCTTGATTGATTGTCTATATTTCATCGCTTAGCACACTATAATGCCGGCGTATTTTTTCTTCTTCTAAATCCAGCAGTTCCAGTTGCTGGCGAATTATATCATCATGTACGGTTTCTTTTTTATTCAGGTTGAGTAATAATGTTCGTTGTTCTTTCAGCAGATCCAGCATGATAAGCCGGTATTCGCCGGCCTGCTTGTCCTGTTCTTTCTGATCCTCAGCTTTGATCTTTTCGTCAAGAATCGCCATATCGGATTGCATCCGCTGGTGAAGCGCCTTCACCATATTATTTTTCTCCAGTTGGGCTGCGTATTTATCGTTCAGCAATTTGACAGCAGCAGCAGCCAGTTTTTTTCGGATAAGCTGGGTTTGTCTGCTATCGGGCATGGCAAGATCCGGGTCAGGCATATTTACCCATTTAACCAATGAAGGAAGAGTTAGGCCCTGCAAAACAAGCGTCACAATGATCACGGTAAAAGTGATAAACAAAATCAGGTTTCGTTGCGGAAACGGGCTACCGTTGTGTAATGCCACCGGAATACTAAGTGCAGCAGCAAGTGACACCACGCCGCGCATGCCGGTCCACCCAAACAACAAGGGAGCTTTCCATCCCGGGCTGGGGTCTGCTACTTTAATATAGCGGCTGATAAAAATCGTCCATCCGGTGGCCCCATAGGTACTGGCCAGGCGGGTAAGAATAAGTATAGCGGTTATGAGTAAGCTATATTTAATAGCGGGTCCTGTGCCCTGTTGTCCGAGGGATTGAATAATGACCGGGAACTCGAGTCCGATAAGAATAAAAACAAAACTATTCAGTACGAATGCTACCGCCTGCCACACATTGATACCCTGCAACCTGCTGCGGTGACTCAGCATTGATTGTCGCCTGGCTGAAAGATACAGACCACCGCTTACTACGGCAAGTACACCCGAAAAATGAAATGCTTCGGCAGCCATGTACATGGCATAGGGTGTAATAAAAGTAAGAATGATATCAATATTGGTGGTGGTAGGCAACCAGCGGTGAATCGCATAAAAAATAATGGCCACGCCTACACCTACAGCGATGCCGAGTACAATGACCAATACAAAACTAAGTGCTGCTTTATGGAAAACGAATTCACCGGTTGATACCGCCGCCAGAGCAAACCTGAATATGACCAGGCTGGTTGCATCGTTGAGCAGGCTTTCTCCTTCTACAATGGTTACAAACCGTTTGGGAACTTTAATATTTTTTAAGACATTGGAAGCCGCCACTGCGTCAGGCGGCGAGATGATACCACCCAAAAGAAAACCAGTAGCCAATGTAAAACCCGGTATAATACTTTTGGCAGCAAACGCAATAACACAAGACGTTACAATAACGATCAGGAATGCAAAACTTGAAACAAGACGGCGCCATTTCCATAAGTCTTTCCAGGAAGTATTCCACGCGGCTTCATACAGTAAAGGCGGCAAAAAAATAACAAAAATTAATTCCGGATCAATATGAATATTATGCAGGGCAGGTACAAAGCCCAGTGGCAGACCTGCAATAACCAGCAGGATGGGTGCTGCCAGCTTAATCTTATCAGCCAGCATCACAATAAAAAGAATGACAAACAACAGGGAACTATATTGCAATATCAACTGGTGCACCGGGATCAAAGTATTGTTGAATCGCTAAAATACAACTATTACCGCCGGGTGTATTACATACAATATATTTGACCTGTCTGTATATATTATTTTGCCGGCTTATTAATTTTAAAAACGCGTAAGCTATCATTGTTAGCAGCCGCCACCAGCAACTTTCCCCCATTTGCAGCCGGGATAAGCACCATGCTTTTTATATCTCCCTCAACTATAAATCCACTTTTTAATGAAGGCACGGTAGTAAATATTCCATTCTTACTTCCTTTTAAAACAGTTCCATAAGAAGCATCATATCTTCCAATCATTACATCAGTTTGGTACTCGTTGCCGGCAATCAGCAGATCTTTATAACCATCACCGTCCAGGTCTTCGGCCACCATTGCATTAACCGGTGCAAATTGCGCTTCTATGGGCAGCGGATGTTTTAAAAATTTTCCATTCCCCTTGTTCTCCAGCCAGCAACTACGTGTTTCATTACAGGTAAAACTGAGCATATTGTCAAGCGGCTTTCCCTTAAAAATATCATCAAATGTTGCCTTTGCATAATCCTGGTAACGCAGAAATTTTTTCTTGATAGCCGGCACCTGTTCTGCAAACTGGCTTCGTCCAATAGCAGGATAAGATCTTCTTACGCCATCCTTATCTTTAATGTAATAAAATAAAACAGGATCAATAATGCCGTTACCGTCAATATCTGAAGCAAATAACTGCATTGGTGCAGAAGGCCCTGCTTTGTAAATGCAATTCAGCCCAAGGTTACCCGCTACCAAATCCATATCGCCATCATTATCTATATCCGTTGCAATAAGACTGCGCCACATGCCATTCATATCCGCCAAGCCTGTTGTGGCCGTTATTTCGTTTAGCTGACCGTTGTTGTTTTTAAAAAATCTTACCGGCATCCATTCACCCGCAATCACCAGGTCTGTTTGTTTGTCATTGTCAAAATCCATCCATACTGCCGTACTTACCATACCCGCATTTTGCAATGCGGGACAAACACGTGCCGTAACATCTGTAAACACGCCCTTATTGTTTTGCAGTATATAACTTTTGGGTGAAACGGGATATGTTTTAGAGACCCTTCCTCCAATAAACAGGTCAGGGTCACCATCGTTGTCGTAATCCGCTACCCGTACACAACCTGCAATTGTGGTTACATTGCCAGGTATTGAACTACTGCTCAGGTGGAAATTTCCCTTACTATCGTTTATATATAACCGTGGCCGGTAATAGGGCGAATTTCCCTGGTATTGAGCATCCCCGCCTGTTACCAGCAAATCCTCATCGCCATCTCCATCCGCATCAAAAAAAACACAATCCATATCTTCTTCCATCTTGATACTGTCTGTAAGTTTACGGGCACTAAAACTTCCATCTTTATGCTGGCTGATAAACTGACCTGAAAAATTAATTCCATTGCCCGCGAAAAAATCTGTTGTTCCATCACCATCAATATCCGCGGCAGCGATGAAGGGACCCATTTGTGAATATTTCTGGGGTAATAATCTTTGAATGCCAAAATCATTAAAAACATTTTCATGATGCGCGTATGCAATATGCGCTGAAGCCGTGATATCGCTTAATAACGGCGCTGCTGTTTCATTTTTATACAGTGAAGGAACAACTGCCAGTTTCCATGAGATGACAATAGCGGTATCGGCAGGTATTTCCTTTAATACCTGTATTTTTTGATCGGGCCAGGTAATAATGATTGAGTCTGCTTTCGTTTGCTTTTCCAAACCAAAAAGCAGATCGGGATCAACGGATGAAAAATATCCCCTTACCGGATTTTGTTCCTGCACCTGCAGCATTCCATTACTATACAATTTAATTTTTGCGCCAAAGCCCCTGGTATTAAGACTATCACCCCTGAGCTGCAGTTTAATAAAGTGATTGGTTAAGGAACCAGGCTGGCTGGTATTATTGATGAGTACAAAAGCTGGTTTGTTAATATTATTAGTAACGATATCAAGATCGCCATCGTTATCCAAATCCACATAGGCTGCACCGTTAGAAAGAGATGGATCATCAACACCGGCCATTGCAGAAATATCACTGAAAGTATGATCACGTTTATTGAGGTATAAATAATTGCCCATGGAAACAGGCATAAGGGTCGCCAGTTTGTTGCGGATGGTTTTTCGCTGTTCCTCCTGACTGCCGGCATTAGCAAATGTTTTGTTACTAAACTCGAGGAAATCACCGTTAATAAAATCTCTTCCTATCCCATTGGTGATATGTATATCTTTCCAGCCATCATTATTAAAATCTGCCATTAGTACGCTCCAGCTCCAGTCTGTTTCGGAAATACCAGCCAGTTGCCCAATTTCACTGAACAGGGGAATGCTATCCCTTATTCCATTGTTCAGCTGCAGCATATTCCTTGAAAATTCAGGTTCGTATCCCAGCCATCTTTCCGATTGATACCGTTCATAGTTCATAAAGAAAAAAGTTTCCTTTTTCCGCTCATTGTATTCAGGGGCCATATCAAGCGTTACAATATCCTTCAGGCCATCGTTGTTAATATCTGCTGCATCTGCTCCCATTGACGAATAGCTCTGGTGCCGGATGGCTTTGCTGATGGCATTGGAAAAACCTCCCTTTTGATTGTTTAACCACAACTCATCATTCGATACAAAATCATTGGCTACATAAATATCCGGCCAACCATCCTCATTAAAATCACCGGCCACCACGCCCAACCCATAACCATCCTCTTTTATACCAGCCTGCATGCTTACATCGGAAAAAACATCGTGGCCAACGGATGCATCATATCCGTTGTTACGGTATAGTCTATCGTTAGCGGGGGATCGGCTGCTATTGTCGCGGGGTACCAGGTAG
>JBDSOC010000157.1:0-18741 GCA_039915085.1 Chitinophagaceae bacterium | reverse complement strand
TCTCACATCTCACATCTCACATCTCACATCTCACATCTCACATCTCACATCTACTCACCATCCCGGGTTTTGCCCCAGCTTAGGGTTGAACAACCTGTCTGTTTCAGGTATAGGATAATAATACATTTTATCATCCCATTTTCTTGGTACATTATTCAGCCAGGTCAATTCACCATAAGTATCATTGGACAATCTTTGTGGATTGGATGCGCCGCCTACTGTTTCACTTACATTTATATAAGTAACACCAGGTAACGTGGGCGATGGTATTGTTTTATAAAAGACCACATCCATTTTACCATCCCCATTCAAATCCATTGGCGTGTTCAATGCAGGCACATAGATCCCGTTCCAAACCTGCTCCAGTAATTTTCCTTTTTTCCATCTTATCAAATCAGGGAAACGCAGGTTTTCGAAAGCCATTTCAATACCCCTTTCTCTCCTGATTTCTAAAATCACCGGGTCTGTGATATCAGAAAAATAATTAGCAACAAGATACGGATCGGCAATGGTTGGCTTAGTAGCCAGTCCACCGGTAATGCCTGCACGCTGTCTTAAAGCACCAATTGTTTTTGCCCAGTCTGCATCTGTTAATGTGCCCAACTCTGCTTTTGCTTCTGCATAATTCAGCAATACTTCTGCATAACGCATCATGGGTATGGGATTGTCGCCGGTAACACCCTGCTCATAATAGGCGTCATCCAGTGTCCATTTAATAGGCTGGTAGCCTGTGTAGGTGTAGGAGAAAACAGGTGGCGCTGCAACAAGTGCCCCGCCATTCAATCTTTTATAATCACCCATTCTTATTAACTGCTGCAAGCGTGCATCACGCCCCTTTACTTCATCCGCAAACAGCATGGTTTGGTAACCGGGCGTATCTGTAAAAGCTGTACCATCCGTTTTTAAAAATGTATTAATAAATGTTCTGATAAAACTCAGCCGTGAACCATAAGTGGCACTTGTCCACCACCACGTAGCGTCATTTAACACAGCCAAATCTTTACTGTATACGTAAGCAAGCATTACTTCATTGGTAAGCGGCGAGCCCTGGGTAATAAAGAGTGAACGATAAGCACCCATGGTTCCGGCAGCGGTATTTAAAGAAAATGCATTGGAAGTGATGACAACTTGCGCAGCATTTACAGATTCGGTCAGCCATTTGGCAGCCGTGGCCTGCAGGTTTAATTCTGTATGGTATCTCCTGAATGTGCCTTCAAATAAACACACCCTGGATTTAAATGCAAGTGCAATATTTTTTGTGATCAGGGTACGGGTTTTATCATCTGTGAGGGTAATGTTTTTGATGGCAAAATCAAGATCAGCCAGCACAGAATCCATTACCAGTGTGCGGGAATCGCGACCCTTGAACAAAGCAACTGTATCGGTTACTTCAATGGATGCACCTATCCATGGCACATCGCCAAACCTTTTTATTTTTTCATAATAAAACCACGCACGGAAGAACCTGCCTATTGCCACATAATTGGTATTAACTGATGCGGCAATCCTGGGATCTTTCGCGTTAGCAATAAAATAATTGATATTCCTTAATTGCTTCCAGTCCCACCCGGTACTTTGTCTTGGGCCAAATGCACCTGTCCGTAAAAAATCAGGCACCTGCGTTCTTGCTCCGTAATCAACCATATTATCGCCTTCATAAATATCAGTGCCTGCCGGCAAGCCTTCATAAAAAGAATTGGAATACAAGGCAAGGCCCTGCTCACTACCAAAAACAACGTCCCGCGATGCGGTTGATACAGGGGTCTGCTCTAGTTGCTTACTGCAACCTGCACATAAGAACAGCGCCAGCAAAATGTAAAGCCCTTTATATTGATGTTTCATAATTACTTTGTTTAATCAATGAAAAGTTATAATGATTAAAAGGTGATAGACAATCCAAACGTTACGCTTTTAAGCATCGGGTAGTTGTTACCGTTACCATTGGTACCATCCGTTAATACACGGTCAGAGCCACCTGTACTTTCCGGATCCAGGTTATGGCCATTTATTTTATACAAAGGAGAATTCGTCCAAAGATTTTCTCCTGATATATATACCCTTGCATTATTCATTTTTACTTTTCTTATTAAGCTCAATGGAAGATTATAACCCAATTGTATATTTTTCATGCGTATGTAAGCAACGCTCTGCAGGTATTTGGTTTGAATCTGTGCCAGTTCTCCCTGGCCGTTTTGTGCTACATAACCACGCAGCTTTGGAAAGTATGCATTGGGGTTATCTTCTGACCAGATTTTTCCCAGCTGGGAAGTAAGCGCATTGTTATAAGGACGGTTGTACTGGCCCCAGAAATAATCCGCTTCAGCACCAGGCCACCAGTCCTGTTTTGCAACGCCCTGGAAAAAAACGCTGAAAAAGAAGTTATTCCAGCCAGCACCGAGATTGATGCCATACGTATAACGTGGTGATAAATTACCAATAATTTTTTTATCACCTGGTTTGTTTACCGTGTTATCACCAATATCAATATTGCCATCTTTATTGATGTCCATAAATTTAATATCACCCACAGCCCAGTTGCCACCATTGGTTGCCTTATATAACTTTTGTTTAGATGCCTCCCCTATATTGTCCTTTGTAAAAAAACCTTCTGTTACAAAACCCCAGATTTCGCCAACTTTTTGTCCAACATAATAATCAGGTGTGTTCACATTATTTATGTTTGCAATTTTTTTATTTGGGTTATTGTATTTTGTAATAGTTGCTGTATTGTCAGCCAGTGAGAGCTGCACATTATAGGTGAATGGTTTTGATCCTACATTAAATTTATCATTCCAGGTCAAAGCCAGTTCAAATCCTTTTGTAGTTAAATCAGCATAGTTTCCTTTAGGAACATCGGTTCCAAAAACCGCCGGCAGTGTTGGACCAACCGTAAACATATTTTTTGTTTTACGCTGGTAAATATCACCGGTCAGTATTAACCTGTTACTCAGCATAGACAAATCCATACCGAGGTTGGCGGTGGTAGATGTTTCCCACGTTAACCCATCAGGAATAACGTTAGGCTGGGTTGTCCGTTGCGGGCGCACACCATTGAGTACACGGCCCGATTGCGATATAGCAAATAATTCCTGGAACTGGTATGAATTAATATTGCCATTGCCCAAAGATCCATAAGAGCCCCTGATTTTAAAATCAGAAATCAGGTTAGGCGATACTTTCCAAAAAGCTTCCTTACTTACCCGCCATCCTGCAGACACGGAAGGAAAAAATCCGTACCGTTGATCCGAGGGAAATTTAGATGACCCGTCATAGCGCCCATCTGCTTCTATCAAATATTTGTCTTTAAAAGAATAATTGACCCGGTAGAATCCCCCAAGTATCGCCCATTTTTCATACCCGCCGGTTGTAACTATTGATTGACCCAGTGCAAGATTGATATCCTGCGCATCGGGATAAATCAATCCATTGCGCAATGTTTTCAATTGCTTATAAGTTGATTGCTCATAGTTATAACCGGCCAGCACTTTTACATAATGATTTTCGCCGAGCCTGGTTTCATATTCGCCATAAATATTGGCAGCCAGGTATTGTGTTTGCTGGTAAGCAGGTTGTATATCATTGTAATTGGTTCCTACATAATTGATAACACCAGGTTTTGTACTGTAAGGAACTATTACCCTGGTTTGCACCTCGTTATAATTATTATTCTGGAAAGTGAAATCACCCTTTACCCGGAATTTATTATTGAAAAAATTACTGGAAAACGCTGTGGTATTGCGCAGTATCTGGCGGTTCTGGTTAATACCATTTTTACCATATACAAAATCACCCACCGTGTAAGCTGCGGAATACGTTAATGATCCATCCGGATTAAACATAGGAGAAGTTGGATGCCCTTCATCGGCAATATTTCTCCAGATTCCTCCACCCTCACCCACATTAAGCGGGTTATGGTATTTCATGCTGGAAAAATCTATGTTGTCTTCAATACGCAGCCATGGATATACCTGGATGGCACCCTTGCCCCTCAGGTTATACATTTTATAATCATCGGAATTATACCTGAAAATACCATCCTGCCCAAAAGACCTTCCGGTTATGTAAAAACTTGCCTTGCCACTGTTACCGGAGACAGCCAGGTTATGTTCAACGGAGTTGGTACGATTCTTATATAAAACTTTAAACCAGTCAGTGTTTTCATAATATACATACTCACCTATTGAAGTGGTGTCTGTTTTTGGAAGACTGGGATCTGCATCTCTTTTTTTAAGTTCATCCAGGTATGCCGCTGAAAATTTCTGTGTTTTATTAATGTTCTGCGGAAGCTGGCCATCGTTCCATGAACTCCAGCCTTCGTTAAACATTTTCGCATACAGGTAGCCGTTTGAAACTAAGTCTGGCATAGCAGTAGGCGATTTAATAGCATAGTTGGCAGAATAAGTAATGCTTGTTTTATCACGCGCGGGGCTTTTAGTGGTGATCAGTACCACGCCAAATGCGGCTCTCGCACCATAAATAGCAGAAGAAGCCGCATCTTTCAATACAGAAATGGTTGCTATATCATTTGGATTAATCATTGCCGGATCTCCCTGCACACCATCTATTAATACCAGTGCATTACCGCCCTGGCCGATAGAAGTAGTGCCACGGATATTGAATGCCGCACTTTGTGTGGGCTTACCATCACCCGGTCTTAAATTTAAATTTGGAACAACGCCCTGCAAACCCTGCGAAAGATTGGAAAGTGAACGGTTCTCCAATACTTCGCTGGTAACCTGCGAAACTGCACCGGTAAGATTTCCTTTTTTGGTGGTACCATAGCCAACCACTACAACCTCATTGAGGTTACCTGCCTGGCTCTGCAGTTTCGTAATAATAGAAATAGAAGTATTGGGCTTAATTGTATAGCCTGATAAAGTTTGCGTTTGAAAACCTACGCTTGAAAATGAAAAACTATAGGTGCCCCTTACCGGTAATTTGGCAAACCTGAATACACCCGCGGAATCTGTGAGTGTGCCGGCGGATTGCCCGGTTTCATTGTTTTTTGCTGTAACTGTTACAAATGCAACAGGATCACCGGACTCTTTACGGACTATTCCGTTTACGCTACCAGCCTCTTCCTGGGCAAAAGCAGGCTGCACCATACAGTAAAATGTAAGCAGCAGCATGCATAATTTCAACTGTTTAGTCTTGGTAAAAATGCTCATTTTCATTTATGCTTTAGGTTGGTTAATAGTTACTGCTTCCGCTGTTTTGCAGCGGGAGCAACATTTAAATAGTTGCAGATGTATGTTTAGTATTTTTTTCTTTTGAGAATAAAACCGCCGTTTTGTTTTTTTACAGACAGTTTATTAAGTAAAGCAATATCCTGTATGGTTTTTTCAACCGGATCATTTCTTTCAATCCTTCCAATGAAATATATTTCGCCAATCTCTTTTTTGGAATAGTCAATTTTAACCTGGTAAATAGTTGCTAACTGATCAAGTACGTCTGCCAGCGTCTGGTTATTAAACATATAAGACTCATCGGTGGATGGCTGATGGCTGTATTCATTTTCCTTTTGGGATTTAACACTATTTCTTTTAAGGAATGCATGAACAATACCTGTTTTATTTTTTGTATTAAAGACCAGCTCTTCGCCCGCCAACAGGTAATAATCTTTATGTATTTTTTCATACGCAGTATCTGTAACGGCAACTACCACCTTACCTTCATTTAGCCTTACTTTTATGGCGCTTTCATTTTCATAGGTTGTTACACGAAAAGCTGTGCCCAGGGCTGTTGTGCTAATAAAACCACTGTAGACAGTAAAAGGCTTTTTCTTGTTTTTTGAGACTTCAAAAAAAGCCTGGCCCTGCATATATACATCCCGCCTGGCATATTGCTCAAAATTTTTCCGGTAGCGGATATAAGTTTTTGGCGACAATGTTATTCTTGAAGCATCCGGAAGTACAATCACAATTGCTGTATCCTGGGTATTCAGCCGTTCTGTCCATTCAACCCGCTCCACATTTGTTTTTGCAAGCTCAGGATGCTTTTCATCCCTTACAGTTCCGAACCATAAAGAAATAAAAATACTTACAACGCAGGCCGCAGCAGCTATTCTCCACAATAATCTCAATTTCCCACTGCGCTTTTCTTCTTTGCCTATGTATTCAACTACCGCGTCATACATTTCAAGTGTATAATGCGCCGGTATCAGCGTTTTACCATCTGTATTATTCCATTCATCCACCAAATAGTGGTGGTCCGGATTGTTTTTTAAATAATCCAACACCTTTACCGCTTCTTCTTTTGTGCAAAGACCGCTAAAAAATTTATTAATTAGTTCATCATTTATTTCCTGCATAGAAGCTTTTCGGTAGTAAGTCTATTTATTATGTACAGTTGACAGTAGGCTTTACCCCTGTTCTGTTTATAAAATATTTTTGGGTTAACTCAAAAACTCCGGTTTCAGGGCTGGTTGCTGCCGGAAAGTAATATATAAACAAGCATTAAAAGGAGGAGCATCAGTTGTTTCATGCGCCGGAACGCCCTTGTTACATGATCTTCTACCGTTTTTACAGATATTTCCATTTGTTGAGCAATTTCTTTATTGCTGTAATCGTGAAAAGCTTTAAGTATCAATATTTTTTTTCTTACAGGGGGCAGCATTTCTATAGCAGTATTTATCCGGTCGGATAATTCAAAAGAGGCGTGCTGATCATGGCTGAATATATTTAGCCCTTCCTCCTGTACGTGATGCAGCTTCAACTTTTTCTGATTGCTTTCTTTTTCAAAATGATTGACCAGTAAACTATGGGCAATAATAAATAACTGCTTCTCCAGTGGATGCGCATCTGAAAGCGTATGCCTGAATTGCCATAGACGGATAAAAGTTTGCTGGGTTAGTTCTTTAGCCAGATCACCGGCATGTACTTTTTTTAAAAAGAAACGGAAAACTTTTATGTGCAGGGTGTTGTATACGGTTAGAAAGGCTGTATGATCGCCGTTTTTTATTGAAGCAGGGAGTACCAGGGAATACACTGGCTTGTTCAACAAATTTTTCATATAGCAGCAAGTTGCACCAGAAAGGTGATATTAAAACCTTTCAGAAATAACTTAATATAAAGATATAAATGAATTAACAAAAAGATCCAGAAAAGGAAAGAAGTTTTTTATTATGGGAAGATCCCAAATCAAAGCCTAAAGAAAAAGCCGGTTGGTGTTTAAACGGAGATTATGATAATGATTTAAGCAACTTTATCTTTTAAATCATTGCTTCTCAACAGTAATTCCATCGCACCAGAAATCGGGCGCCGTATCATTTTTATACAAGTATATAAATGCAGAATTTATCTGGGCGGGCGTGGTAAATGTGGCGGTTTGATTTTCAAAACTTGCGGCGCTGAAGTTTAATGAAACAATGGTCGTTTCTGCTCCGCCGGGCATACTGGTAATTTTAATACCTATATTGCTTGCAGATGCAGCGGCAGCGCTGTGTTTACCCCAGGCCGTAATCTTAAAAGTGGTACCGGGCTTTAAATAAATAAATTCCCCGCACCCGCCCGCCTGTCCGCTTTTTACTTTTACTGAATTGCTTCCTGTTTTCACGTTGGCAATAGTCTGATCAATAAATGCGGTACCGAAATTTATCCACCCATTGGATACTCCAGACCCATTGGCGGGATTACCTTCTTCAAAATCACCATTAAATAATATAGCTGCCGGTGGATCCAGTGCAGCATCAGATGGAGTTAAGTTTCCATGATTGTCGTTCCAGATCAGACTGCCCGTAAAGCTACAATTGCCTGGCCTGGCACCGGTGACATTATCAATCTTCCAACCACCGCCGGCACTGGTGAGCCAGTGAATATCCTGCCCGTCCCAATGCCACGCCATGCGGCCTATATTTTTATCAAGACAAACTTTAAACATTTCTGAAGCTACATCCATAGAGGCATCGTATCCTGCTCCATATTCACCAATTATCAGGGCAAGATTTTTTGTTCTTACGGCAGCAATGTAATTTTCCAGCCGTGTCTTTCCATAAATCCATTGATCATATAAATGAAGAGAGAATAAAATATTCTTATACTGACTGGTTAATTGCGGCCCGTATGTAATTACACCACTACTGGCGTCATTATTATAACCATTTGCCTGGCCAAACCCATTTTCATCGCATACTATAATATTGGAATTGCCTGTGGCGCGTATGGCTTTAATAGCCGCTTCGTGTGTATTGAACCATTCAACAGGTACGGGCTTGCTTTCGCCCGGTTCATTCATAATATTAAACCACACGTATTCATTCTTCTTATACCTGGTTGCCAGGTTGCTCCACCATAAAGCAAGATCTGTTAAGTCGGTGCCCGAAGGAAATTTGCCTGTAAAACCGTGGTGCTCCAGTATTACAATAATTTTTTTTGTTGTAAATGTATTTACAATTGCATCCAAATCAGCATTATTGTTGTTGATGGTACTGAACTGGGGCCAGCAGTTAACGCGAACAGCATTAAATTTCCAAACATCTGCGATCAATGCAACATCCGGCACTGTTGGCCTTGACCATGGCCAGTAAGGACCATTTACATTTACGCCTTTAAGAATAACTTCCTGCTGCTTATCATCTAATATTTTTGTACCTGCTATGCGGAATAATTTAGCAGTATCAGTTACTGGCGGAGGCATAACCGGCGGGGTTACCGGGTTGGTTCCAACCTGTGATGGCGATCCTTTGCTGCATGAATTTATTGATAAAAATATCACGCATAGAAGCAAGATTAGTTTTACAGATGAGCGGTTTGTTCTAAAATACCTCATGGCACAATACTTAAATTTCTAAAAACCAGGTGATTGCTTTTTTATCATTACAAAATAGTTACTGCCAACACCATTCATTTTTGCATCAGCTGCAGGCAATACAATATGTCCTTTTTTATATGGCTTGCTGAATACATCAAAATACCTGTATTGCGCTACTATTTGATCTTTTTGCTTTTCAAATGTTTTTAGCCAGTCCGGGATGCCTGAGCTCACAGGCTTATCCAGCTTTTCATAGGCGATGTACACAGTCGCATCCGCATCAATATCAAAACTTAAAAAATCAGGCGTGGATTTATTGGCGTCATCCGTATCTGTTTGTATAAATGTATACCCGCTATAGCCAGACAGTTCACTAAAATTAATTTCATCCAAACCCGTAGTAAGCACACTGTCTTTGCTATTGAAAAACGGGGCCTCGCCCTTTCTTATTTTTGAAAGAGGGTATTCCTTTCCTTCTGAAGTAATCGTGTTACTTACGATCACCTCAAGAAGCTTTTTTTGATTGATATGAATATTATAATCCGCACCCGTTGATTCATGGTCTTCATCTGTGACTACAACTGAAAATTTAAACATTCCTTTTAAAGCAGTTATTCCTTTTATGGTTCCATCAGGATATAATTGCAGGCCTTTGGGCAGATGACTACTCTCCTTCAATGAAAAAATGGTATACCCGTTTCCTTTTGCAATAATCTTTGTATTGTAATAATCACCTGCATGTGCAGCAGGCAATACCGCAGTCACCAATTGTGGTTGAATATTTACTTTTACAATAATTGCAGCATTGCTTTTCTTTCCTTTATTATCAAAAGCAAAGGCCTCTACAATATTATCGCCTTTTACAGGTACAATGGCAAGACGGTACGGCGATTTTTTCAGTGAAGCTATCAAAACATGATTTTTATACACATCTATATTCTTTATTTTACCATCAGGATCGCTGGCATTGATAGTAAGTGACACCGGTTTATTTTCCATTGCAGTTATGGTTTGAACTGCCGGTTCAAAAAATACCACCGGGTATTTATTACCATCGTTTATTTTTGAATAGGCCCAACCTGTAAGATCCTGTGTACTGGCGGCGGCCCACTGCACGCCATGCCCAACACCATTAAAATTAGAATAGCGCGGATTAACGCCCGTCACCCATACACTGCCCGTGTCACTGGTAAAACCGTTTAAAGCCCGTATTGCAGCCACCTGTTTCCGTAAAAACCTGGAATGCCAATCCGTCTCACCCTGGTTAATCCACAGGGGAATATCTTTTACTTTTAAAGAATCACCGCGGAAACTCATGCCCATTGGAATGGCAGCTGCAAAATAATCCGGGTATTCCTGGATAATGCTGAATGTTCCTTCTCCGCCCATAGAAAAACCACATACGTATATGCGTTGCGGATCACCGCTATGATGCGCAATTAAATCATCTATAACTGATTTAAGGTTTTTAAAATGCTGCCGCCAGCCGTGTGAAGTAGCAGGAGAAATAATATAAGTTGGAACATCCTGTTTGTTTTCACCGAAATGATGCCACATGCGTACAGGGGGGTCTACTGCATTTCTTAGACTGGCATGATAATCTACGCCGCAACACCCATGCATAAATAGTACAACCGGATATTTTTTGCCGGGCTGCATGTTGGAAGGTGTATATAACGCATACTCTGTTGAATCTTTTTTCTGCAACGACCATTGCGGAAATCCTTTATAATCTATCTGGGAAAACAATCCGGCTGGTACTATCAATACACCAAACAATAAAAAAAACAACGTAGCAATTTTCATAATAACTTTTTCAGGTAAAAGGATCAATATTAAAATTGCGATTTCTTAAACTGGAATTTTTAAAAAGGCCCTCCACAAAGAGGGCCGATTTTACCATATACTGCTTGCTTATGAGAACCGGTAATTAGTAACCCGGGTTTTGTTTCATATTTGGGTTCACATCGAGTTCACTGTTTGGAATGGGCATGTTAATGTGCCTGGTTACATCAAATGCCATAATAACATTTGAACTGAAAAATGCATTGTTCAGCGTAACAACTCCCTGCATTTGCCATCTTCTCAAATCAAACCAGCGCTGTCCTTCGCCCGCCAGTTCAATAAATCTTTCATTCATGATCCAGTTCATGATTTTTGTTTTATCTGTTTCAGCAGTGGCATAATTTGCAGGCACAGTGCCGGCGGCGGCCATGTTTCTTGCTCTTGTTCTTACCTGGTTGACCAGCGCAATGGCATCAGCGGTTAAACCACCGGATCCTAATATGGCTTCTGCTTTC
Organism: Chitinophagaceae bacterium; assembly: GCA_039915085.1. Classification (GTDB taxonomy): domain Bacteria; phylum Bacteroidota; class Bacteroidia; order Chitinophagales; family Chitinophagaceae; genus JACMLD01. Next base: position 7,693 of record JBDSOC010000157.1, on the reverse strand, counting down.
AGTAACAACACATCAGCATAACGCAGGATGCGCGGATTGTTGGCAGATGCAACACCAGACTGGGTGTATTTGTCTCTTGTTACATATTTATTTATCGTTTTATCACTTGTATTCAGTGTTGTATCCCTGCGGGGATCACCGGCATCAAATGCGCTTAGTAATTTGGGTGTTGCATAAAAACGTGACTGACCAAATAATGCGAAATTATTATTGTAATATCCAAAGAAAGATGACATCGATCCAATAGCGTTATCAAAATCATTATTCAGCCAGACATTATCAGAACCAAATGGCTGCGAAGCCTGGAATTCAAAAAGAGATTCAGGGTTATTTTCTGTATCGAATGCAAAATTGTCTGCAAAATTTGCAACAAGTGTTACACCGGTAACCTTATTAAAAGCAGCAATAGCAGAAGTATAATCTGCGGCATTTTTTGTAGCAGATGCTTTAAAGACCAATGATTTTCCAAGCATACCATTGGCTGCATTGGCAGTGGCCCTTCCCCTGTTGGCTGCATCCCATGTTTGCGGAAGTAAACCCGAAGCATCCGTAAAATCCTTTATCGCCTGTTCCAGTAATTGTGTACCAGTAGTATTGGATGGCGTAAACTGGCTTGTTTCAGTAACCCGTTCATTTCTTAAGGGTGCTGTTCCATAATAGTTCCAGAGATGATAATAAGCCAGCCCCCTTAAAAACACAGCCTCCCCTTTATTATAATTTTTCAGGTTAGCAGTTGTATACACGCCATCTTTCACTCCATCAACTTTTTGGATTACGACGTTGGCACGGGCAATCAGCTGGTACCAGGTAGTATACATGTAACTGACACTTCCGTTGCTGGGTTGTATTTGTCCAAATGTTTCAAATGCCTGGTTGCCATCATTGGTGGTTATATCATCTCCTTCCAGGTATATCATCGGCGCTAGTGGACTACCGCCATTGTACCAGTATACATCACTCATTTTGCCATATACACCAAAAATGGCTTTTTGGAAATCCGACTCCTGTGTAAAATAATTTGCTTCTGTAGGGCCGTGCGGTAACAGATCAAGTTTTTTCTTATCGCAACCCAGGTAAAAAACAGCAGTAACTGCCAGCGCAGATAACACTATTTTTAAAAAGTATTTTTTCATAACCAGATAATTTTATTTAATATTTTTAAAACCCTGCAGAAATACCCACCAGGAACTGACGTGTAACTGGTATCAGGGCATTCTCCGGATCAAGCCCCTTATATTTTGTAATGGTAAAAAGGTTTACTGCGCTTACATATATACGTATGTTCTGCGCAACCTTTGTTTTGTTAAGTATACCAGGTGGAAATTTATAGCCCAGTTGCAGATTTTTTAATCTTACATAACTGGCATTCTCAACAAAGCGGCTGGATACGCGGTTAAAAGCGGCGGGATCACCATATATTGCCCGGGGCATTGTAGCCGAATGATTGGTAGCCGTCCACCGGTTAAGTGTTGTCGCCCACTCATTAGCGGCGCTTCCCATAGATTCAAGACCGGCCCTGACAAAATTATATTTCTGAACATCACCCACTCCCTGGAAAAAAATATTCAAATCAAAACCTTTCCATTCTGCGGCCAGTGACAACCCATAATAATAGCCGGGAATTGTTTTTCCAAGATAGGTTCTGTCATTCGAGTTAACCAGGCTATCCGGCGTTGGACTATACCTGGATTTTGAACCGGCCGCAGGATTACCGTATACATCCTGGAAATACATATCACCGGGTTTATACTGGTACCCCCCGATATTAGCGTCGCCTTTTGGATGCGCTGTTTTCCAGGCATCAATATCTGCCTGGGTCTGAAAAATTCCACCCACTTTATAGCCCCATAAATAGAACATGGAATAGCCTTCTTCAATTCTGCCAAATTCATCTCCTATCGGTGAACCTCCATTCAATTTTACTACCTTATTATTTACTGTGGTTATATTTCCGGATACGTTAAAATTAACAGCACCTATTTTAGTATTGTATCCCAGCTGTAATTCTATTCCTTTATTGCTTACCTGTGCCACATTTAAATTGGCCGGTTGTTCAATACCGGTGTTGGGTGGAAGTGATACGGACTGTATAATATCGTATGTTGTTTTGTTGTAGTATTCCGCCGTTACTGAAAAACGATTCTGGAACAGCAATGCATCAAAACCAATACTGGTGGTTTTTACTTTTTCCCATGTAAGTGTTGTATTGGCAAAGTTTGGCAAACTGGCCCCCTGGTTCTGTGCCCCGAAAGGGTTGCCATTACCAGATCCGATGGAGTAATCGGGCGTTAAACTAACATTGGATAAAAACTGGTAAGGAGAAGCAGATTGAAAATTACCCAGTCTGCCCCAACCGCCGCGGATTTTTAAATCATTGATAAAAGTATTGATTGGAAAAAATTTCTCAGAACTGATTCTCCATGCCGCTGCAAAAGATGGAAATGTTTCCCATTTATTACCCGGAGATAACCTGGAAGAACCATCACGCCGTACAGTGGCATCAAAATAATATTTGTCTTTGTATTTATAACTAATCCTTCCCAAATAGCCTATCAAAGCATCTTCCTGTAAAATACTGGCAAACCCCGAGGTATAAGGCGGCTGATTGTTAATGGTTCTGTACTGCAGATCTGTATAGTTTACATTACCACTCAGATCGTTTACATTCCATCTCGAAAACTGATCAGATGCATTCAGCAATATATCTATACTGTGGTCATGTTTAAAAGTATGGGTATAGGTAAGTGCTAACTCCTTATTTAAATTATACGTTTTGCCTTCGCGTTCTCCGTATTTTCCTTTGGCATTTCCATCTGTGCCGGCATAAGGGTTACCGGGGGTTTGAGAAAAGCGCCATAGATCAAAATTGGACCAGTTCTTCCGGAGATTGGTATAATACTGTCCTCCCAGTGAGCCTTTTAGTTTTAGTCCCGTGATGGGTTCAATCTGTATATAGGCATTCCCCAATGCATTCATTAGCTGGTAAGAATTGTCCGTCAGCGCTTGTTGTGCAAAAACATTGAACCTTGTTTGTTGTCCCCATAACAATTTTGGATCGCCGGCTGCAAAAACCATTGGTGCGCCGGCATCAAGTTTGGTGGGGTCATAAGCAGGATTTGTAACAAAGCTGCCGGAAGTAACAGGTGCAAAACCTGTTTTATCAGATGTATTGTAAAATGGTTGAAACGGGATGGTGGCCATCATTGTATTTAAGTCAGTGCCCGTATTCTCCACAGCATTTTGTTGTATCATCCGGATATTTAATCCGGCAGAAATATATTTTGAAATTTTTGAATCAAGGTTGGTAGCTATTGAATAACGTTCAAGGCTATTCGCTTTCAGCGGGCTTTCGGTTTTTGTATACCCGGCCGAAAAATAATAGGTGGTATTTTCATTACCGCCAGAGACCCTTGCACTGTAATCATGCATGGGTGCATTTTTATTTCTTAGTTCCTTGTCCCAGTTATACGTGGCACTATTGCCGGCATAAGCTGCATTTGAAGCATCATACAAAGGCCCGAATTTTTGGGCAAAGCTTGTATTGGCATCGGGGTTGTTCGCATATTCTTCCTGCAGAAGGCTGAAGTATTGCTGGGTATTAAGCGTCTTTATGGCCCTGGGAATATTCTGTACGCCATAGCTGGCATTTATTTCAACTCGGGGCCGACCGGATTTTCCTTTTTTTGTAGTAATTATTATTACGCCATTGGATGCTCTTACACCATAGATTGCCGCTGCAGAAGCGTCTTTTAATACACTCATTGATTCAATGTCTGCAGGGTTAATCATAGAAAATATATTCAATGGCGAACGGATATCACCGGTAGCACCGGAAGTAATACCAGCACCGCCTTCAAAAATCGGTACCCCGTCAATTACATACAAGGGTTCACTGAAACCAAATGTATTAACCCCCCGGATCCTTACGGTAGGCCTGGCTGCCGGATCTCCACCACCACTCTCAATAAATACACCAGCCGCTTTTCCCTGTAAAGCAAGTTCCGGTGTCATGGAGGTATTTTTTTCTATATCTGCAGAAGATACCGTACTAACGGCACCGGTCACATCTTTTTTCTTCCTGGTTCCATATCCTATTACTACTACCTCATCTACCTTACTGTCTCTCAATTGCAACTTAACTTTGAAATTGCCTGCTTTTGAAACTTTTACTTCCGTGTTTTCATAACCAACATAAGAAATCACCAGCACGCCGCCGCCATCAGGAATTTGCAAACTAAAATCTCCGCCCGCATTGGTGGTAGTGCCAATATCGCCGGTTTTTAATTTTACAGAGGCTCCTGCAAGCGGGCTTCCCGTAGCAAGGTCTGTAACTGTACCGGAGACAACAAAGCTGACCGGTGATTTCTCTGTGATTGATTTTTCATCTTTAATTTCATCTTTTTGTTTTACGACAACCGTTTTACCAACGATGCTGTACGTTAACGGCTGATCTTTAAAACAAATGCTCAGCACATCGTCAAGTGATGCATTTTTTGCTTTTATGGTTACTGGCTTAGCCTGTTTTAACCACGCATAGTCATAAAAGAATACATATTCAGACTGATGTTCAACGGCTTTGAATACTTTTTCAAGGGAAGCATTGTTTTCGGAAAGCGATATCTGTCCATATCCTTTTGCACTTACCTGGATACATGCGGCCAATAGTAAAAAAGCAGATAGTTTCATAATTCTCAGAATTTGCCTGTTTATCCTGAAGCTGCCGTGGAAGAAGCAGGGGCTTGTTTTAGTAAGCGGTTCTTTAAAAGAAGCCTCATTACAAAATGCCTTAAAATGCATAGCTTTGTTCGTTTTAGTTAATTAATATCTAACCTTCCGGGTTTTATAAAAGTTGACTGAATATCCGGCCAGAAGTATCTCACCACTTCTGGCTTTTTTTATTGAGTCAGGTATAATTTTTTAAACTTTCACTGATTATATTTTAAGGTTTTACAATTATTTGTTTACCTGCTACGCTAAAATGCACTTTACTTTCTTCCAGTATTTTTAATACTTCCGTTAAATTGCTGTTGCGATCAATTTTACCGCCAAAAAATCTTTCGGGCACCCTGCTTTCATAATGGATATCTACATCATACCACCTACCTATCTGCCGCATCACCGTTTGCAAATCTGCCTTATTAAAAGAAAAATAACCGTTTTTCCAGGCCACAACTTCGTCCATATCTACATCATCTGCCACTTGCATGCTGCCACCGGATGCCAGCCTTGCCTGCTGACCAGGCTTTAGGGTAAGCGCGGTGCCCGCATTTGTAATATTTACACTTCCTTCCAATAAAGATGTTTTAACCAGCGCTTCATCATTGTACGCGTTGATATTGAAATGCGTTCCCAATACTTTTACTTCCATGCCATTTACACTTACTTTGAAAGGCATAGACGCATTGTGTGCAATTTCAAAATACACTTCCCCCGATATTTCGACCTTTCTCTCATTACCGGTAAAAGCAGAAGGATATTTAACAGATGAAGCCGCGTTCAGCCAAACACTGCTTCCATCCGGCAAAATAAGTTTGAACTGCCCTCCGCGTGGAGTAGTTAAAGTATTATAAACGATGGCTGAAGGAATATCCTCCGTCATTTTATACACCAGCTGACCACCAGCAGATTTGTTTACCTGCGCGCTGCCCTGTTTGGCAATCTGTCCATTTTTTACATCATCTAAACTGATAATTGATCCGTCACCAAGAGTAAGAGTAGCTTTATTACTCCCCGGAACCACTTCATTTTTTTGTTGGCCGGATGGAAGACTGACCATTTTAGCAGGAGCATCTTTTCCTGTAACCAACCAGGCGGACATACCTGCGATAAAAAGGATAAGCACAGCTGCTGCAACCCTTGCAAAACGATTCCAGTGAATTATTTTAGCTTTACTGGTTTTTTTGCTGTTACCCAGTTCATACTGATCAATGGCTGCTTCAATATTGGCTGCCAGCTTTGGATCAGTTTTGCCAGCAGCTAAATAAGCCCCGGTAATCAATTTGTTGTATTTATCAAGAACGGCCTCTACCTCTGCTATGGGAGCAGTTTTCAGCCAATCAGTAAATTGCTGGTGTTCCGCTTCGGTATGTGTACCTGCGGCAAATTTTTGGAGGAATGATTCAATTTCCAATAGCTGCATTTGTTTGTGTCTTAACAGAAGACGATCAGCATCATTAAAAACACCCCTGCTATATATTTTTTTTGGAAAAAACCCGGCCGGCAATTAAACAACAGATAAAAAGGCAGTTAACAGTACAGGCACTAAGATCTCGCTGTGCTCAAAAAGATATTGCCGGACAAAACGGGAGGCGCTGTAAAGCTGTTTCTGCACTACAGATTTGGAGATATTCAACTGCCTGGCAATTTCATCCTGGGAAAGCCCATTTTCTATATTAAGCCTGAAAATGAGTTTGCGTCCCGGCGGGAGCTTTTCAATAGCCAGTTGTACAATATGATAATACTCCCTGTACGCACACTGATCGCTTGTAGTGGCTTCAGAAATATCTTTTGTCCTTTTTATTTCTGACAGAACCCGGTGCCTGATTTGCAGGTGACGGACATTATCAATTAATTTATTTTTTGCAATACGGAACAAATAGTCTTTTATTGAATCAACCTGGGAAAGTTTTTCTTTCTGCTCCCATATCCTGATAAATATTTCCTGGAGAATTTCTTCTGTCTCCTCTCTTGATTTGGTAAAAAGAAAAATATAGCGGTATAAATGACCCAGGTGGGTAGTGTAAAGCTGGGCAAACGCAGACCGGTTGCCGGTTGCAACCATGGCGAGCATAGTTTTTTCATCATAAATTAAAGCAGTTGGCATGGCAATCGGTATCAAAAATAGAACTAAAATAAAATTTTATACCGCCCCTTTACTTTAGTTTTTTAAATACCAGTAGTAAGGTAATAATAAATATTTACTTTTCTGTGCTGCACTGTCCTGAAGAATATATCCATCTGACCCAGTGTTGACAATTTTTACCGCTTGTTTACCATTTCTATTTATTCCTTTACATTTACCCGGTAACTTCAGTCATTTCTTTAATATAGGTAACTATTATTAACGATTGAACCAACACCTGTCAACCTGTAACAAATGCAAATTTTGTTTTTACAACGCAACCATGTTTTTTTAATTGCAGTGATTTTTCTGAGTGCCTGTCATTCCGATCCCGTTTTATTTAAAAAAATTCCGTCTGTTCATTCAGGCCTTCATTTCAGCAATACCATAATAGAAAATGATTCCATTAATCCAATTGATATGGATTTTCTATACAATGGCGGCGGCATAGCTACCGGTGATTTTAACAATGACGGGTTACCTGATTTATATTTCACTGCCAGTATGGTTGCCAATAAACTTTACCTCAACAAAGGCGATCTTTCCTTTACTGACATCACTTCAACAGCAAAAGTAACCGGCGAAGGCAGGTGGTGCAATGCAGCATCGGTTGTTGATATTAATAATGATGGCCTGCAGGACATCTATGTATGCACCACAATTAAAAAGAATACTGATGAAAGAAAAAATTTATTGTACATAAACCAGGGGTTAAATAAAGATGGTATTCCTGTATTTAAAGAAATGGCCGCAGCATACGGACTGGCCGACACCAGCTATTCCGTACACGCAGCTTTTTTTGATTATGACAATGATGGCGACCTGGATATGTACCTTGTTACAACAAGACTG
>JBDSOC010000116.1:0-31772 GCA_039915085.1 Chitinophagaceae bacterium | reverse complement strand
ATCATTAAGATGTGATGTGTAATACCTGATGAAGAGTCTTGTCTTTTTGGGAAGGCTTAATTTATTTTCAGATTTATAAATTTTCATAGAAGTCATCATAGCAGGGATGCTTCTGGCATAAATGTACCTGAGCGGAGCAATTACTTTTCCAAATTGTTTTTTACTCATAAAGTATGCTATTTTCAATAATAGCGACGTAGGATGTTCAATGGGTGTTAGTCTCATTTTAATGGAGTTTAAACAATGCTTAAAAAATGAAATCTGCCAGCAGCAACAAAAAAACAAATTAAAGATGTGAAAAGTGTTACCGAAGCCGTTTTATATTCTTTTCTTTGAATATGAATTCCTGAAGCCATTGTAATATCAATACCCAATGCAAAGGCTGCGACTGGAGTAATAAAGAGCAACACATTAATAAGCCAGGGGATTATTAGCCCTACAGCAGCGAGTAATTGACAAATGCCGATGAATCGTATCAGTGATGCCGGCAGGCCCTCCACGCCGGTTTGCTTCATTTCCTGTACTAATTTCTTTTCAGAGAAAAGTGATTTACTTGTTCCGGAAAACAAACAAAGTATGGTTAGGTATATTTGGCCAGTCCAGAGTATAGTATTCATATCTTTTGATTTCTGTTTAACAAAAGTATATTAACCTATCACTGCTCCATTTGACATTTGTCAAAAAATTAAATCTGTGAACGAATACGGCTTAATGTTTCTTGAGTTATACCCAGATATGAGGCGATCATACCAAGCGGCACCCGTTGAATAAGTGAAGGATTTACTTCCATTAATTTTTGATATCGTTGTAATGCGGTAGCAAAGTGAAGGTCGTCAAACCTTTGTTGTAGCTGAATAAGTCCTGAACTTATCAAATATCTTATCATTCTTTCTATATCGTGAAATTTTGCGCAGAGCTGTTCCATTTCGTAATATTGAAGAGAGAAAAGTATTGAAGGTTCGAGAAGTTCAATTTGTCTCCTATCGGCTTTGCGGGAAATAAAACTAATAATAGAACATGAAAAAGTATTTTCCGGGCTTAACCAGTCTGTAACATCTTTTCCGTCATTGTAATAATAAGTTCGTGTGAGGCCTTTTTCAATAAAATAAATGTAATTACAAACTGAGTTTTGCCGAACCAGTATATTTCCTTTTTCAAGTTCCAGTCTTTTTAGAATTGCTGAAAGGGCTTGTTTGCTTTCTGCGGAGAGACTGGTTATTTGAGAAATTACTTCAAAGAATTTTTCCATTGATTTTTATTCTAGTTCGTTAAGGGGTTATACATTATCGCTTTTAGTATCAGCTGGCAATATTTTGCTGTTATTTTTTATGCCTGAAAGTTAATGCTACTGTTGCTTTTGAGTAGTAGGCAGGTCATGAATTCCTTGATGAATGATTACCCATTTGTTGACGGCAGTTGTGCTAACGCCATGCCTGGCTGCAAGTTTCCGATAACCGGTTCCCTGGGTCAAAGACCCGGTAATACATTGTTGTTTTTATAGCCATTTTTAGTTGTTTTTTAGACAACCTGTTTCAGGGCGAGACAAAGTCAAGCCCGGTACCAAAGTCGATTGAAAACAAAAGATGAAGTTAAGACCTAAAGCTCAAATTATAATGTCGGGCTGGAACTATTGCTAATATTGATTTGTAGCCGATTGTACTTCCGTCAGGCCTCAATTGCATAAAACCTTTTGTTGTGCGTTCGCCTTTACCCGAAATGATTAGGTTCTTCTTGTTGTAAATAGAAATTATCTGATTCTTTCATTGTTATTTAACTGCTACGAATATATCAACTTCTGCATTTTCAGGATTTTGTGCTTTTTCGCCATAGACTTCAAAGTCGGCTGTAAATTTTCTGTCTAAATTTGAGTTCCAAATCTTCGTCCATTCATTAAAAACGATCCCTTGCAAAATATTGCCTTTTGCAATGTGCTTTGTATAATTTGCTTCTTCAAAAGTTTTTCCAACCATTTCGTTTGGGATATTATCCAAACTTGAAACCTTGCAACCTACAATTGTTGTGTAAGGTTTCGTATGGTCCTTTTCGTATTCGGTGTAAATGCAATAAATTGAATTGTCAATTTTGTTCGGAATTTTTTCAAGTATTCCTTCGCTCATAAATTTACTCCATAACGCTGGAATGTCTTGTCCTGCTTGTCCGTTTTCGTTTGTAGTTCTTATAGAAATACCAATAACGTTGAATTTTTGAATTGTTTGATTACTCATTTTTAAAATTTAATTTGTTAAGCCACAAAATTGACATAGCGTTGCGACAACCCTATGTCAAGGGTGCTTAAAAATATTTTTCTTTACAAATTTCAAAATATTCTTGCAATGAAATTTTATGTGGTTCAAACTTTTCGCTGAGTATATTCAACTGTTGAATTCTGTCAAGACGAAAGGCTCTAAATTCATTCCGTAGTCTGCAATATGCAATTAAAAGCCAATTTTCTTGTGTGCTGTAAATGGCAAAAGGTTCAATTTTTCTTGTCGTAGTTTGGTCGGTATCTGGTGTGTAATATTTTATTTCTGTTAAATTAAAATTTGTCAAAGCCAATTGCAAAATTGAAAGATAATTACTCGTTCTTTCATTGTCTGCATTTTGTCTAAACACAATTCGGTTTGAAAGTAAGTTTGCTTTGTCTTTGGTGCTGTGTCGTAAAACAGATTTTATTTTGCTGATTGCTTCTGAGTATTCTTTTACAAATGAAGCATCTTTGTTTTTTAAAATGAGTTGTTCGGCAGTAATTAAAGCATTGGCTTCACTTTCAGTAAACATTACTGGTGGAATTCTATATCCTTCCATTAAAGTATAACCTTTTCCGTCTTCTGTTAAAATAGGAACACCTGCTTGTTCTAATGCTTTTATGTCCCGGTAAATTGTTCTGTTACTTACTAAAAATTTGTTTGCCAACTCCGAAGCAGTTAAAAGTCGTTTCGTTTGCAATATTGTCAAAATTGCAGTTAGTCTTGAAAGCCGTTTTGTATCGTTGTATTCGTCCATTTTTTGTCTAACTGTTCTTGTTTGTTATGCTGACTTTCTTGTCCAGCAGTGACGGGTAAAGATTGTCAATGTTGTCTGTCCGGATATAAACTTGTCCATAGTTTTCTTTTGGGTCAAGCTCCTTAACTTCAAAAAAGTGAATTTGTATGTTATCTTTTTCTACCATTAAATATCCGTCAAAGTCTGTATTTCCCAATTCCTGAAAACCTAACTTGTTCAGGTAATAGTCCCTTGTTACGGTTTTGTCACGCATTGGCAGTTTGGGATTGATATCTGTCAACATATTTTTACTTTATTTAAATCCGTTTGGAACTCTTGATTGTCGTCGTGCAAATTTTCGTCTACCGTCCACAAGGTTAAAGTCTGTTTGTTACTTTTATCAATGGTTGAACTGTCGTCTAACAATTGCGGACAACGGGAAGGGATTGGCGAAGTAATGGAATCTAAAACCAATCAGTTTAAACAACTTCGACATCAATAATATCGGACCAGATTTACGTATTTCAATTAATAAATTTTAACCTCCCAAATTCCGGGCCTTGGGTTTTCTTTTTCGTTTTTTAAGATAATACGGATATATCTCGCTTCAATTTTTGATTGGCTTACCATGGGCGAGCCGATTTTGGTGTTTTCCCATTGGTCATCTGCCTGATTCCAGCTATTATTATCAGTTGAAACTTGTATTTTATATTGATAAGCTTTAATTGGAAATTCAGGAAAGATCTGAATTTCATCGAATGATTTTACAACGCTCAAATCTAACTGAAGCCATTCCTGTTCATATTTTCCACCAATCCAAAGCGTTCCATTGTTTTCATCTACGGCAAATTTTGCTTTAGTTGCTACTGTATCCAAATCAGCAGAACTGATAACTTTTGCCCCAAAAGCCAGGTTTGGTTTTATTTTAATTGATTGTAATGCACCAACTCCTTTATGTGTAGTGACTACTCTTTGCAAAGAACCATTCGGATTAAAATTTAAGTCATCAACAGCAACTTGTCGCAATTTTTGAGAAATATCATATTTATCCAAAGTATTGAAACGATGATAAACGATGTAATATTTATCCTTAAACTTTAAAATCGTATGATGCCCGGTAGATTTGATTTTATTATCGCCATCATCGGTACTCAGTATTGGGCGCACCATTCCTTCTTTCCAGGGACCAAAAGGTGTTGGACCGGTGGAATAACGGATCTGATAGGTTTCGTCCCAGGTTTTTCCCCATGAATAGGAGAAATAATATTGACCATTCTTTTTAAACATATAGGGTGCTTCAAAGTAATGTGGAGGCGTTACGTCTTTTGGCATTTCAGCAAACGAAATCATATCAGGGTTTAATTTTACAGCCAAACATCTGCCTTCAATATCACGGCCGCTATCTGAAGATCCCCAATAAAGGTAAGCTTGCCCATCTTCATCAATAAAACATTCTGCATCGATGGTTTCTACATAAAAATATTCTTTATGTAGTACCAGGGGAGTATTATCTGTCTTTGCATTTTTCCATGGCCCGGTTGGGCGATCAGCAACGCCAACCCAAATTTCCTGACCAATTGTAACGTACATGTAGAACTTGCCGTTTGTCGCTTTAATCACGCTAGGCGCCCAAACCCCGGAAGCTGTACCCGTATTGCTTTTACATGCTTCTTTGGTTGGCCAGTTGAGGTAATCACACTTCCAGTTCAAAAAATCTTTAGAAGTCCAAACCGCCAATTTTGTAATGTCGTCCCAACTACGCATATCGCTGGTGGCGTAAATGTAAAATGTACCGTTATCCTCTAAAATAGTAGGGTCGGCATAATAACCCGGAAGTAATGGGTTTCCTGTTTTTGGGCTGTTAAATTTTAAATCTTTTTTGGTCCATAAATTAATAACCGACTGGTCGGAGTTTTGAGCCGAAGCCGTGAAACCAACTAAAAATATAATGGCTGTCAGCAGGTATTTTTTAGCGGTTTTTAAAGTCATATCTTTTTTTGGTATGCGTGTACTTTTAATCGTTTTATCCTTGAAGTTGTTTAGACTTTTCTGAGGCTTTCTCTTTTTTGGGGTTAATGCTTCTTTTATCAATTAAAAATGTTGGTCATTGGTTTTTAACTGATCAAATGGATTTCAACGTCAATTTTTACCTGGTAAAAGAGGCACGGGCAACAACCTGAGAATAGCGATGGATCTTGCACAGATTTGAACGCCGAAGTGTATGGAATTCATTGCTCGTCCACCCCGTAAATGCCCATTTGAAAATATTTTGGCGATGTTAAAAAAAAAAGCTGAACATTGAACGTCATGCCCGAACCACTGCTGATGCTTGCACATTGCTGATGTTAGATTGTCCAGCCCTGCTTTTGCAAATACTTTCGTTGGCAGAAGTTTTTCGTTACAGAGTTTTTATTCTTCTTTCTCGTCTTTTATTAATGGTTTAAGTTTTTCAGCAAGTTCTGGAGTCGCAGAAACTCCATGTACTTCCAATGCATGTTGGGCAGCTTGATTTAATACTTCTTCTTCACTATTTCCACGAATAATGCCTTGACAGTCGAAGCCGGCATCCCGGCAGTGTAATGTTTTCATAATTTGCAGATGGTTTAATTTTTAGAAAATTTATTTAGTTGATTACTTAGTAGGTAAACATCCTATCGCTTTCAATAGATAAACGAACGAGTACGTTTGGTAATGCAAACTCAGCCGGTTTGCCTTCAATATCCGTTTCTGTTATCCCTCTTGCCTTGCTGGAATTGCCTGACAAATAAAATTTACCACCACCCTTAACAATAGCTTCGTAGTGCTCGCGAAGATTTCCCGTACCTACACCGGTTAAGGTGTTAAGGATGGAGTCTTGCAATAAATTTACTGCATCACCTGCTAAAAAAAGTATTACCGTATATCCATCATCAATTGCTGTTTTAGCCACCAAAAAGCCCAATGCCGCACGTGTCGGATTTTCCGGTCCTTGTGTAATGTGTACTAAGATTTTCATTTTTTTGAAGTTGATAAGTTTGAATCGCTCTGTCTAAAAGCAATCGCGGATACAAATAAAAGTAATAAACTAAAAAGTAAATTTTTGATGTTGAATTTTTTAAATTTTAAGTGTTATAAACAGCCACAAATTTCTGCTAACATTCGAGGCTTTGTGCAGTTGGGGAGTTGACAACTGTCTGCCCGGAACTGAAGCTAAATTTATGACTAAAAGCCGAAGTTAACCAACAAAAGCCCGGCAGAATTCCGTCCGCCGAAATCAAAGCTTGGATATTCACTGCTGCGGATTGCTTCAACGTCAAGCCCCAATTGCAGCAATACTTTTGTTTGTGTGCTGTACTTCTCTTATCAACATGATGCTATTTATATTTTGTCGAACAGCCAATTTGAAAAGTCTGTAATGGTGTAAAACAGTTCATCTGGTTTTAACTCTTTTAATTTTTCACAGTCAGCAGTGTCTGCCCATGCTGCTGCAATAACAGGAATTCCAACTTTCCTGCTTGCTATAATGTCACTGGGTGCATCTCCAACGTAAACAACTTCGTCTTTATTTATGTTGTCTAACAAGTCTAAAATAAGTTCAATACCTTCTGCTTTTCTTGCTCCACTTGGTGAGCCGGTCTCAATGACTTCAAAGAAATGGGTAAGCTCAAAATATTTTAAAGAAATATCTGTGCTATGCTTTCCTTTACCCGTCACCATTGCAATACGCACTCCTCTATGTTTTAAGGCAGCTAATAAATCTTCAATACCTTCAAACGGAACCGGACACATCTCATGTAAGGCTTCATAGAAATGTAAATAATCTGAAACGCCTTTATCATAATGGCTTGGGGCTAATGCCATTATTGTTCCCTCCTCGGAAGGTCCAAACGTTGCTATAATTTCCTCGTCAGAAATAGAACGATTAACAAGAGGCTCCACTGATTGTCGAAATGCCTTAATACAAAGAGGTAACGTATTTGCTAATGTCCCATCTAAGTCAAAAATTACTGCCTTAATTTTTTCCACTTGTTTTTGAAATTAATTTCAAATAAAATATTATTCCAGATAAGGTCGCAGTAATACCATTGGCTAACATGATAGGTGTGTCTTTAATGAATATACCATAAAAAAACCAGAATATAGTCCCAATAAAAAGCATTGAAAAAGTACTTACAGAAAGGTCGCTGGTTGATTTAGTTTTTATAGTCTTATATGCCTGGGGAATATACGCTCCGGTTGTTAAAACTGCTGCTATTAATCCTAAAGTAGAAATTGGTGTCATTTAATGTCATTTACATTTTGAGTTCTCTTAGTATAGCACACAACGTTCGAGGCTTTATGCCGGCGGGGCATTTGAAAAACGTTAGCCCGGCCACTAAACTGGTTATGAAAACTGATTTTAATTTATAACAAATTTAAGGTTAAAAAAATCGCACCGACTACTGCTGACTAAGGATTTGCTCCCTTATATATCCAACGTCCCACCAGCCTGGCTGCAATACGTTTGTTGTGTGCCGTATTATTACCAAACGTTTTCAAAGAATTTTTGAAGTTTAAAAGGGTCAAGTTTTTTGTCTGTCCTAACTCCATTACATAAGTCCACTCCAAAAGGTTGAACTTGCTCAATAGCTTGTCTTACATTGTCTGCTGTAAGTCCGCCTGCAAGAAAAACTGGTACTTTTGATTGCTCAACTATTTTTTTACTAATTGTCCAATTGTGAACTCGTCCTGTTCCACCAAGTTCTTTAAGTTCCAAATTCGGGTTTCCGCTGTCCAATAATAAAGCGTCTACAAACGCTGAAAGTTTTACAGCTTCTTCAATTGTCCTTTCGTCAATTACATGAATTACTTGTACAAGTTTTATGGCTGGCAGTGCTTTCATGATTGTTTCATAAGTACCTTCTTTGAGTTCGTCAACAATTTGAATTGTGGTTGTCAAAGTCCGTTTATGATGTTCAATAATTTGCTCAGCTGATGTCGCACTTGTTAGCATAAATGTTGAAACCGAAGGTGGAACAATTTTAGAAATTGTTAAAATGAGTTCGTCCGAAATAACGCCTGGTCCACTTGGCATATTTGCAACAAGTCCCAGTGAAGATGCACCATAACTAATTGCCATTTTAGCTTCGTCTGTCGAACTGATGCAACATATTTTTACTCTTGTGGGCATTTTTTATTGTCTAAATGTTAGTTTGTAAACAGTCCATAGAATGACGCACAAAGAACGGGGCTTTAGGGTGTTGTGGTATTTACTTCGGTCTGCTCGCCACTGCTGTTAAGTTTATAATTAAATGTTCATTGTTTTCAATAAAGATCAAAGATGCTGGTCAGTCCAAACCAAAGCCTGGCTTTGCTTTTAGCTGATGTTTTGCTGGTCAAGCCCCCAATAGTATAAAACCCAATGTTGGCTGTAGTGCTTTCTACTTTTTCAATTTTCTTTCTTCTTCAGCGAGGTGTTGAAGGTATAAGCAGTAAATCAGTTGTCCTTTTCGCATACTGGATACCCTGAAGAATTCATTGGCTGCATGCCATTTTTCATCACTTAATTCAAAACCCAATGGATAGGCATTGAGCCCTAATACTTCTTTTACTTCTAACATAGCTCCTACACTGCCCCCACTTGCATACTGGTAAGGTTCTTTACCATAAATTTTTGAAAGAACTTCTGAGATATAACGATATTCCTTTGTATCGGCAGGCAATGTAAAAGGACTTGCATAACCATTCGAAAATTTATACGTAATGGTAGCACCTGCGGGACAATTCTTGTTGATATGCTTTACAATAAGATCAATAATCTCTCTTCCATCCTGGTTGTTAACCAACCTACAGGTAATTCTTGCCATAGCGTTACCTGGAATAATATTTGAATGACCTTCTGCTGCAGTATATCCACTTTGAATTCCCACTATTTCAAGTGTTGGACGATACCATACTCTTTCAAGTGCAGAGTAAGCAGTATCGCCAACCTCCGCAGTAGTGCCTAATATTTTCATGTCTGTTGCAGGATCATAAGGAATTCTTTTTATCAATTCTTTTTGCTTCGTGCTAATGGGAATTACTTTATCATAGAATTCTTCGACTGCTACATTACCAGCTTTATCATAAAAAGAACTTATTATATGCGATAGGATGAGAGCCGAGTTAGGTGTCTTGCCGCCAAACTCTCCTGAATGTGCATCTGTATTAGCTGTTTTTATGGAGAACTCTAATTGTACGGCCCCTCTCAAACTCACGGTGATAGCAGGAGTATTTTCATCATACTGACCATCATCCGCATTCAATGCAAAATCTGCTTTTAAAAGTTCCATATTCTTTTCCAAAAAATTTTTAAAATACGGGCTTCCTACTTCTTCATTTCCTTCAAACATGAATTTTACATTCACCGGTAGTTTACCGTCATTGTGCAACATGGTTTCCATGGCCCAGATAGTTATCATTAGACCACCTTTATCATCACTGGCGCCACGACCAAATATTTTTCCATCTTTCAGTACTGGGGAAAAAGGCGGATTATCCCATTCAGATTCCTTTACGGGTTGCACATCATAATGGCCATAAATTAAAACAGTTGGTTTGCCCGGAGCTTTATCCCAACTTCCATACACAACAGGATTTCCCTCTGTTGGTATTGCCATTACGGTTGTCATTCCAATTGCTTTTAGCTTATTCACTATCCATGTAGCAGTTCTTGCTGCATCTGGCTTGTGCGATGCAATAGAAGATATACTCGGGATAGACACGAGCTCAATAAATTCTTTCTGGTGTGCATCCATCTGTGCATCAATATATTTTTCGTACAATGTAAGTGATGAATTTACTTTCTCCTTTTTTGAGATTCCAGCATTGGTATTCTGAGCTGTTGAATTTATATTAACCAATAGATTCAAGCTAACAAATATTGAGAAGGCAAAAGATTTTGAAATTGTCATTACAATTCATTTTTTGGTTAACGGAAAGCCAATTTAGCATTACAGCCAACGAACAGGTATTGCTGCAGGTGTTGAATTCATTGCTTTTCCTGCCCGGAGCTGCTGCCCAAAAGATTTAAAAGTATAAGATAAGAACTAAAAGCCCAACAGAATTTCGTCGGCTGGAACTGAAGCTGGGATTTGCAAATAGTTAATGTTACAAGGTCCTGCCAACTTGCATAAAACCCAATGTTGTACGCCGTTTTTTCTCTCCCGACAAGAAACGGCAACATTATTTGTCTAAACCATTTTTTAATTTCCAATACTTTCTGCTATAAATTATTTTCTATTTTGTTAAGGCGTAACAAATAGATTAATGAGCCAATACCAGCAAAAAGGTGTGTTATTTCAACTGGCGCCATTTTCCTAATGGTCAAAGCCCCGTCAACAATGCCCCAAATGTCTGCAGAAAGCCCTAATAAATGTGTTATGATATTTGTCAATAAAAGTCCTTTAATAATGGCAGTATTGTTTTGACTGCGCAAAAAATAATTTATAGCACCGCTACCAATTATTAGTCCACCCATACCTCTTAATATGGAAATAGTTTGGGGTGTTGTCGCAATGTCCAAAAAGCCTGCTGCAAAGTTTGGAACGAAAAACATCATGGCACCAAATGCAAAAGATAAAATGGCAGTAATTAATAAAAAGGTTGAACGCTTCATAGTTTTAAAAATAGTTGTCAAAGCAAAATTAGTGAAAGCACTTGCAATCTAAAGCTGTGCCCGCAAATGGCGTACAACGTCGACGTATTTATGCCGGTGTGGCATTTGAAAAACGTCCCACCCGGCCACCGAACTTTATTTTGAAAACTAAATAATTTATTTAACCAATCTTACTTGCTACAACGTCGACCCCTGACGCTGCCCGGTGATATACAAATGCTGAAAATATTTAACGTCGAGCCACACTGGCATAGATACGAATGTTGGCTGCTGCCCATTAAAGAATTTGTTACATAAACATAAGTTCTCTTCCCTGCAAATCTTTTGTCACCTGAACCTTTCGGGGAAAAAATACAAAAGCAAAAACGACTTGAAATAAAAGAATGTAGAAGTATATATTTTTAAAAGTCAAAACAAAAAGTATCCCCGATGATAAAACAGATATAGCATTCCAAATTAGTCTTGTTTTGTAAAACTTGATATATTCTTCAACCAGTGTTTCAAAGTCGTCTATTTCATTGATTTTTTGTAGCTGGCGCCGACTATTTATGTCAACCAGATAGGCAACCCGAAAAGGCCTAATATCAACAACCATGAAAATGACTTCGTATGAAATACGGCGAGCTGTGCTTTCGGAAAAATCACAACTAACAAAATGCTGACAACTCCAGTGGATACAACTGCCGCTAAAAAGTAAAAAAACAGTTGTTTTAGAGGATTTAGTCGAACAACAGGGAAGTTTAAGTTCATATATTCTTCTTAAGTAATCGAATTTTGAATTTGGGTTGCAGCCAACTGTTAAATATACACAACTCTCCACATCATCCAAGTTCCCTGTGTAAACGTTTATATATGTCTGCAAATAATTATTTACTAAAACAGCCAGTCCCCCACAAAAAAACAGCCCCATTACTGGAGCTGTTCACTTACTAACCGTTTATATTTCTATGATCCAAAAAAACCATTATTATGCCGCATTCAACTCTTTCAGCTTTTCGCGGATCTTTGCTTCTATCTCATCTGCCAGTGCCGGATTGTCCAGCATCAGTTGCTTAACCGTTTCACGGCCCTGGCCCAGTTTATCACTGTTATAACTAAACCACGATCCGCTTTTTTGCACAACACCCAGCTCAACACCCATATCTACAATCTCACCTGCTTTAGAAATACCTTCTCCAAATACCAGGTCAAATTCTGCAGCACGGAAAGGAGGCGCTACTTTATTTTTTACCACTTTCACTTTTACCCGGTTACCTATAGCAGCATCGCCATCTTTAATCTGGCTTACACGGCGTATATCCAAACGTACAGATGCATAAAATTTAAGGGCATTACCACCAGTAGTGGTTTCAGGATTACCAAACATTACCCCGATTTTTTCGCGGAGCTGGTTTATGAAAATACAAATGGTATTTGTTTTACTGATAGTAGCAGTGAGTTTACGCAGGGCCTGGCTCATTAATCGTGCCTGCAAGCCCATTTTACTATCGCCCATTTCCCCTTCCAGCTCACCCTTGGGCACCAACGCTGCCACGGAGTCAATAACCACTACGTCCAATGCACCGGAAAGAATAAGACGATCGGCAATTTCAAGACCCTGCTCGCCATAATCCGGTTGAGAAATTAAAAGATTGTCCACATCCACACCCAGCCTCTTGGCATAAGCGCTGTCAAAAGCATGCTCCGCATCTATAATGGCGCACATACCACCTTTTTTCTGCGCTTCAGCTATTACATGGATGGCAATGGTGGTTTTACCAGTGGATTCCGGTCCGTAGATCTCTATTATACGGCCTTTGGGCAAACCGCCAATACCAAGCGCGGTATCAAGACCAATAGAACCGGTGGAAATTACTTCCATAGGCTCCTGGCTACGCTCGTTCATCATCATTACACTACCCTTACCAAAATCTTTGTCGATCTTATCCATGGTAAGTTTGAGTGCCTTTAATTTTTCAGTATTTGACATAATGGGTTATTTTTTTAATCAAGGTAATATAATGTCAAATGTAGGTAAAAACTTCTTATCAACACTAATTTTATTAGTAATTTTAAACTAATTTTTTTAGAACATTTTTTCCTGATGAAAACAGCATTGGCAAATGATTAAAAAACGCCCGGTTCAGGACGAATATACCCGAGGCCAATGGAAGCAACTTTTTAGCTTGTGTTCATCATCCATTAGTGTCTTCAGTATTCATTAACGCAAAAAAACCCTGCCAGAGGAGAGCGGCAGGGTTACATGAGAAAACTTTTTGTCCGCCCGGGTGACCCCGGTTGGACGGAGAGTAAAAACTAAAACCAAAACGATTGCTGCTAAACAATATGTAAAGTGACAATAAATAACAGATATACACAATACCCTAATGTGGGTATTTTTTAAAATAAACCCAGGATTTATATAAAAAGCTGTTGAGCAAGTGGTTCTCCCTGGAAACTATTGATTAAAGTTTGATGAATTAAAACATGTAACCAGAAAAATATTTTACATGCCAAACACCAATAGCTTTGCTGCATATTAAATATACAGGCATGCCCTCAACAGAACAGGTAATTCTGCAAACAAGAAAATGGATCACCGATGTAGTGGCAGGATGTAATTTTTGTCCCTTTGTGGCTAAAGAAATAAAACAAAACAGTATTCATTACCAGGTAGAAACAGCGGTTGATCTTGCGGGAAGTCTGCAGGCTTTTTTACAGGAATGTAAACGGCTGGATGAGGAAAAAATAGAAACCACGCTATTGATTTTCCCGGAAGGGTTTTCAAAATTTGATGATTATCTTGAACTGGTTGAACTGGCCGAAAAACTATTGCGCAAAGAAGGATATGAAGGTATTTACCAGGGAGCCAGTTTTCATCCGCTTTATCTTTTTAATGGTGCACCCGCTGACGATGCGGCTAATTATACCAATCGCTCTGTTTACCCGATGCTGCACCTGTTGCGCGAAGAGGGTGTTGAAAAGGCATTGCTGAACTATCCCAATCCTGAACAAATACCTGATCGAAACATAGTTTTCGCAAGAAAAAAAGGCCTGGAACATATGAAAATGTTGCGGGATGCATGTTTGTGATCATCTTGTCTTCAGGTGTATTTAACAAGGATATGATGAACAGGATTATAAGCAGACAGTAATCTGCCTGGTCCCGTATTTATGTGATTTTTGCAAGGTGTTTGGGTAATACCCATAATTTATTGCAATTTTACCGCAAACAAATTTTCCATGAAAAAGATATTTATATTGACCACGGCGTTATGTATTACGCTGATAGCCGCTGCCCAGGACCCGGCTCCTGCCACCAAAGGCGTTACTTATGGTGCGGGTACAACGACACAGGGCGCAATACCCGTCAGCCAGATTGAATCTAATTTAAAGGATGCGAAATTTACAGGCAGGGCCACCGGCAAAGTAGTATCTGTTTGCCAGGAAAAAGGTTGCTGGATGAAAATTGAAAACGCCACCGGTGAAGACATGATGGTGAAATTTAAAGATTACGGTTTCTTTATGCCAAAAGATATTGTGGGTAAAGAAGTAGTACTGGACGGAGATGCTATGGTAAAAGAAACTTCTGTAAAACAACTGAAACATTATGCCGGAGATGCAGGTAAAAGCAAAGATGAAATCAGCAAAATAAAAGCGCCTAAAAAGGAACTGACTTTTACTGCAAAAGGGGTACTGGTATTATAAAAATGAGAAAACAATGTTCAGGCTATCATGCTGCAGCGTGATGGCTTTTTTATTGTCTGAACTACGACTAGGATTAAAGCGATTTGAAAGCTTGTTTTACCGGGACGTATTTAGCATGGCAGGAACAAAGCGAATCCGTGTAACGGTAAATCCGGTACTTTTATGATTACTATTACAATGCCAGGAATTATGAAGCGCCGCCAATTTATTAAACAAACAAGCCTGCTGTCAACCGTATTGCTGGCAGCAAATATTCCTTTACCTGCGCACATCTATATAAATGATGAAGATTCCGTACTGCTGAAAAAAATTGATCCTGCGTGGGTAAAGTCTTTGTACAACCGCGGTTCAGTAACTACGTATTTAAAAAGCAGGAACGAATTGCAATATATCGGTATGCCGGTTGGCGGTATCAATTGTGGTATGCTGTATGCCGGCGGCGATGGAAGACTTTGGCTATGGGATATTTTTAATGAAACACATGAAGGCGTAGAAACCAAAACAATTAAATGGAGCGAAGACGGGAAAGATCTGCGCGACGTTCATTCAAGGGATGGCGCCTGTTATGTGGAACCTGCAAAAAATATCCGGCCGCTTGACCAGGGCTTTGCTATTAAAATAGAAACCGGCGGCAAAAGCATTATCAAGAAATTAGAAGAACAGTACTGGGATGAAATTTCTTTTGAAGCAACCTACCCGGTTGCCACTGTTCATTATAGAGATGCGCAATTGCCGCTTGAGATTAAACTGGAAATGTATTCGCCTTTTATTGCACTGGACGAATTCAATTCCGGTCTGCCTGCTACTGTTTTATCATTCAGCATAAAAAATACGGGTACGGAAATATGCCATGTGACCATCCTGGGCTGGCTGGAAAACAAAGCAGCCATTCATTCTGCCAAAGAAGATTTGCATGAACGTGTTAATACATCCTTCAAACAAAAAAAACTTGCTGCTGTACAGGGTACTGTCCGTTCAAAAGCCGGTTCATCGTTCCGGCTGCAACAACTGGCTGATTTTGGTAGTTTGTGTATAGCCTCTTTAAATGACAACAGCACTGCTATAACTAATATTGCGTTGCCGGTGGATGCAGCAACGTTTGCTGCAATCAACAATACGGAAACCATAAAAACCATTCCTGAAAAATTAACAGGTGCTGTAACGCATCAATACCAGTTATTGCCTGGCAAACAAATACAATCAGATTTTCTCATCAGCTGGCATTTTCCCAATGCAAAAATTGAAGGCGTACAGGGTAGCGGTAGATTTTATCAAACTGCTTTCAACAATGCTTTGTCAGTAGCCTCCTACATAGAAAAAAAATTAGAAACACTGTCAGCGCAGACCAAACTATTTAAGCAAACCTGGTACGATTCTACTTTACCCTGGTGGTTTTTGGAACGTAGTTTTTTAAACATCTCCACATTGGCTACCACTACCTGTCACCGGTTTAGTTCCGGCAGGTTTTGGGCATGGGAAGGTACAGGCGCATGCCCTGGCAACTGCACACATGTATGGCAATACGCGCAGGCCGTTGGCAGAGTGTTTCCTGCACTGGAAAAAGATACACGTGAGCGGGTTGATTTAGGCATTTCTTTATTAGCGGATGGCGGTATTTCTTTCAGGGCCGAATCGGAAAGCCGCCCCGCTATTGATGGACAGGCAGGAACGATTCTTCGTTTTTACCGCGAGCACCAGATGAGCGCAGATAATACATTCCTGCAATCCAACTGGTATAACATAAAAAAAACCATTCAGTTTGTAATCAACAAAGACAAGAATGGTGATGGCATGGAAGATACACCACTTGAAAATACACTGGATGCTATCTGGGATGGAGAAATTGCCTGGATAGTAGGCCTTTGTATCGCGGCAGTAAAAGCCGGGCAGCTAATGGCAGAAGAAATGAATGATGATGCATTTGCAGCTGTATGTAACAGTTATGTATCGAAAGGCAGCCGGAATATGGAAGAACAATTATTTAATGGTGAATATTTTATCCATCAGCCAGATGCTGTTTCAGGCAGAAAAAAATTAGGCGGTTATAATACATCTCATATTGACCAGGTGTTCGGACAAAGCTGGGCTTTTCAACTGGGTTTGGGAAGAATACTCAATAAAGAAAAAACAGTAAGTGCATTACGGTCTTTATGGAAATATAATTTTACAACCGATGTAGGACCTTACATAATAAAGCACCGGGGTGGCCGGCCTTATGCACTGGCTGGCGAAGGAGGGATGATCATGAATACCAATCCCAAAAAAGAAACGGCGCCTTATGGAACCGATGTAAGCTGGCAGGCAGGTTATTTTCATGAATGCATGAGCGGGTTTGAGCACCAGGTAGCCAGTCATTTAATGGCAGAAAGTATGGTAGATGAAGCATTGATTCTTACAAGAACTATCCATGACCGTTACCACGCGGTAAAAAGAAACCCATTTAATGAAATTGAATGCAGCGACCACTATGCCAGGGCAATGGCAAGTTATGGTACATTTATTACTGCCTGCGGATTTGAATACCACGGACCGAAAGGTTATTTGAAATTTGCCCCAAAAATGTCTGCTCAACATTTCAAAGCCCCTTTTATTACAGCAATGGGTTGGGGTAGTTTTGAACAAAAAAAAGAAGCCGGGCAGTTTACTGCAATACTGGATCTGAAATACGGCTCTTTAATGCTTACGGAGCTTCAATTTGAAATAGGTAATCACACATCAGTAACAGCGCTGCTTGATAATAAAAAGCAAACCTGCACAGTGAAAAAAGATGGAACGGATGCTATTGTACATTTTGCGGACCCGTTTACTATGCAGGCGCATCAGCAGCTAAAAATATTGCTTGCCTGAAATAAATATTGTAAAGAATAAAATTGTAGGTTTAATCAGTTAGGGCACAAATGATTGCCTGAAGCCTTGATTTCTTTGTTCTTTTTTATCAAAAAAAAGAACAAAGAAATTCTTGAAAGAGACCGCTTGTACTCACTATGCGCTTTAAATGGTTAATTCTATAAAATTGATATGCAATTACAAACAAATGATATAATTGGATTTACAGGCGTGGCTATTTTATTAGCAGCATTTCTATTAAACCTGCTGGGCAAAATGCAAAAAGATGGACTGCCTTATATTTTGCTGAATATTGCAGGGGCCGGGCTTGCCTGCCTGGCATCTTATTTAATTAATTACCTGCCATTTGTTATTCTGGAAGGCACCTGGATGCTGGTATCATTCATTGCGTTGATAAAACTGCTGACTACTGCTAAAAAATTACAGCAGCCTTCATAAACTGCACTACAGGCGTCTTCGAAAACTCCGGTAGTAATCTTTATCCAGTAATGGCATCTATTTTTTTTGCCAGTTTCCGGTCTTTGTCAGTAACAATATCTCCCGCATCATGTGTAGAAAGCCAAACCTCTACTGTATTGTATACATTGGTCCATAACGGATGATGATCCATTTTTTCCGCTGCCAGTGCTACTCTTGTCATGAATGCAAATGCTGCTGAAAAGTCTTTAAATTCAAATTTTCTGTACAATTTGTTGTCTGCTTCTTTCCAACCCACAGCACCTGAAGGGGTGCCTGAAGGGGTGCCTGAAGCCTCTGGAATAAGTTTTTTATCAACTATGTAATTTGATTTCATAAAAATAATTTAAGTCTATAAACAAAATAATACTTGTTGTTAGCGGGTTATAATGGCAAGACGCCAGGACCTCATGAAGCCCCTGTTTAAACTAAAACATTAAATTGCCTTTGTGCAATATTTTTTCATGGGTTAATTCTGTTACCATTTGCACACCGTTTATTTCCCGTATTGATTTGCTGATGTTTTCAAATTTATTATCGTCTACTGCATCGCCTTTCATCAGCCATAAAAAATCATTGTGTTTAAATTGTGGCAGCAGGTATTCTCCATTGTTCTTATTGTTGTACAGGTAATGTACCAGCGAGTTATTGGATTCGGGGTACTCAAAAACAGAAAAGGAAAAGTTCATGAGTTTTTTGGTCAACTGAATTTCGATGCTGTTATTAAGTCGAAAATTAAAATGAAATAAACGGTTCAGCTGCCAGCAAAACTGGTAGTCTCTCACAGGGGCTACAATACCCACCAGCCGGGTATCTTCAAAGAAGGCCTCCGCCATTCCGTCCATATCTAACTTTAACTTCATATTCAGCTGTTAGCTATTAGCTATAAGCTACTAGCGTTTTAGGTGGAATTTAATTAAACAACTTACATCTTGCCAGGAAAGTAGCTGACAGCTAATAGCTAACCGCTAACAGCTTTCCTAAAACTGCACATCTGCTTCTATAGTTTGCTCACCTCTTTTTACTTTTACTTTTGTTTTATCGCCTTTATTAAATTTGTTCAGTACCTGCATATAGTTTTCTACAGATGAAACAGGGTAATCTCCCAATTGTATGATTACATCGCCGGTCTTCAAACCAGCTTTTTGCGCCGGCCTTCCATCGCTGACAGCATCTGCACGAACACCATTTCCGCTGTATGCATAATCCGGCATTATACCCATGGTTACATTTAGCCTTGTATTGCCGCCAGACTGTGTATCTCTTGTTTTACTGAATGCAAGCTTGCCTTTATTATTAGCAGCTTCTATTATTTTATAAATATATTTTACAACACGGTATTCCCCGGTGTAATTTATTTTATCAGCGTCATCAGACGGGCGGTGGTAATCACTGTGCGCACCGGTAAAGAAAAATAGTACGGGTATGTTTTTAAGATAGAACGATGTATGATCGCTGGGCCCTGTACCACTGCTGTCATATTTATTTATGAAATTCTGGTCGGAGCCAATGGCAGTAAACAATGTTCCCCATACAGGGGATGTGCCGTAACCACCTATTGATATTGTTTTGCTGCTGTCGTTCAGGCGGCCTACCATATCCATATTAATCATGTAATTGGCTTTTGCCAGGTCAATGGTAGGATGTTCTGTATAATATTTCGAACCAAACAATCCCAGTTCTTCACCTGAAAATGCTATAAACAGGTAGTTGTTGTTTTTAAACTTCGCATTTTTTAAAAGTTTGGACAGTTCAATCAGCGCTGCCGTTCCACTGGCATTGTCATCTGCGCCATTGTGTATTTGTTTTTCAGCCCCGCGATAGAGAGAATTGTTATCTTCTCCAAAGCCCAGATGATCAAAATGAGCGCCGGCAATAACAGTAGCAGGTGCACCATTGTCTATATAAGCCACCACGTTATGACCAATTCTTTTTTTATCAGTAAAAACAATTTTTAATTTTATTTCAACGGTAGCACTTTCATCAGCAAAATATTTTTTTGCTATCTCTTTTTGTACATAAATAACTGGTATAGAAAGCGGTTCTGCTTTTTCTTTTCCATCAAACTTTAGCCCGTCATCTGCAGTGCCGGTATTGTATACTATAAGGGAACTGGCTTTTTTCTTTGCAGCATCTTTTACCTGTCCCAGTATATAAGCCTGTACATCAAAATGAGGATTGTTCTTATTATTTTCAAGCTCTTCCTTTAGATTCAGGAACCACGGCATACCAGCTTCACGAAGTGCAATAGAAGGAGCAGCTTCAATAGCCTTGCCGGGAGAACCAATAAAAGGAAAATAATTTGTGGCTTTAATTTCGCCGCCATTTATCTGTACGTAAGTGGCTGCGTTTATCTCTTTTCCATCATTGATATCAAAAGCCTGGTACCAGCTGTTGTTATCTCCTTTTGGTAAAAGACCAGCTTTTTCAAACTGGCCGGCAATATATTCCATGGCAAGTTTTTCTCCGTTGGAACCTGCACGGCGGCCTTCCAGTTTATCATCTGCCAGGAAACCCACGTGCGTTTGCAGGCTGGCAATAATAGCTTTGTCAGCTTTTTTGAGTTTTTGAGAAAACGATATACTGGTAAATAATAAGGCTGATATGGTGCTGGCAATAATAGTACGAAGCATATTGAAGGTTTGGTCTCTGTTTACAAAGGTATAAGAGCAAATGGTAATCCAACAGTTATGCCGCAAATTTTACAATTAGTTTGTTTGGCAACTTGAAAATACGCGCCAGGCGACCTTATTTCAGGCGCCAATTGCATAAGAAATTACAGAATGTTCAAATACACGGGCTTATGCAGGCCAGCAGTAACAAACAGTGAATCTCTGTGCATTTAACCTTCGTTTATTTAAGTTTTTTTTTATAATAAGCGCCCATTAATAATGCACCTTTTGTTTCATAACCTCAGATTTTTTCCTTTACTTTTGCAGATCGGCCTGTGCTTACAACAGGCCGTAGAAGCATTATACAATTTATATGTACTAAACGGTTGTGAGCCGGAAAATTATATTAAAGCATGGCGTTACCGCACCTTATTAAATATGTATACACCAACGGAACAGACGAAGTCATCCGCAGGGGCAAAAAAATTCATGCCATTGGTTTCGTTGAGCTGATAGAATATGATGAATTGATGGGCTCGGTTACTTTCAGGGTAAAGGATGACAGTTACAGTACTTACTATAAAGTACATGTGCAGCATTTTAAAGATCCAAAAACCATGTCTGTACGGTGCAGCTGCCCGTATAACCTGGGAGATATCTGCCGTCATGAAGCGGGGGCGCTGATACAACTGCAGGAACTGCTGGACAGGAATTTGCTGAAAGCGGAAGAAGTAGTATATGACCAGCGGCATACCGTAGTAAAGATGAAAATTATCGACCTGAAAACAATCAGGCTGCTTTGCTCCCAGCAAACACTGGCCGATGCCGAAAAATTTCTTACCGAAAATAAAGCAGTAATAGAATACGCGAAAGATGAAATGGTAAAAGCATCTGTTGATCTGGATGGTACCGTATATAAAGTTGTTATTAAAAAAAATGAGGAAAGAAATCTTGATACCAGCTGTGAATATGACGACACCCTGCATCCTTTGTGTTTGCCTAAAGTGATTGTATTGCTGCAATTGTACAATAAACATGGCGCACATTATTTTGATACCATCCGCAACTGGGATAATGAAAAGAATAAATTACTGGAAGCATACGGCTATACTTTAAGCGATGACTTAAAAGGTAAGTTTGAATTTGCCTATAAAGAAGGCAAACCATTTTTACGTGTGCTGGATATGAGTATCAAAAGAATCAATCCCCTTGCCGTCAGCAAACCAAGGGCCATGCTGATGGATGAGCCGGCAGAAATTATTACAGAAGAAGAACGCAAAATAAGCGGGTCTGCGCAACGCCTTGGCATCGTATTTAATCTTAATCATAAATCCTTTCCGTTTTTTCTTGTAGAAGTGGTGCAGGGGGAAAGCGACAGCGATCAGAAAAAATTTATCAGTAAAGTTGAGAAAATAGATCTCAGCAAGTTTGTCAATATTGATGTACTGAATGAGGAAGACAAACTGCTGGTACCTTCTATCAGGCGCATGCAGGAAGCAGAGGTAACGCGGTACCTTAACCGCAACTCCCCTTTCAGCGGTATTTGGGAAAACATCATTCATGCCGAAACAGATGAATTGCCGGAAGAGACCAGGAACCTGATGATTGAATACCTGCACCCGAAACTGAGAAAATTATTTACAGATATCGCCATCAACCCGTTTGTTTTTTACCTCAACGGTCATAAACCATTCAAAACAGATAACCTTAAACTTGCGGGTATTGTACCGGAAGCAATTGTACCTTTTTTTAAAATAGCACCAAAGAAAAATAATTATGAAGTTACCTGCTGGGTAAAGCTGAATGGCAAGGAATTGTCTTTGCAGGAAAACCAGCTGGGCAGTAACCTTATGTTTTTCTATGAAGAGAACCTGTACTTATGGAAGGATGCGGAGGATGTAGAAAAGACAAATCCCTTTACAGCAAAGGGAAACATGATTATTTCAAAAGCCGAATGGCCAAAGCAAATACGCAGCTATATATTACCGCTGGCAAAAAAATACCATGTAGAATTTGATCCTGTATTGGTTTCTTCTTATAAAGATGGCGAGCCGGAAAAGAAATTATTATTGCAGGAAAAATCAGATTACCTCGTTTTTCAACCTGTATTTACTTACAAAGGTTTTGAAGTAAGAACAGGTGATAAGGATGAAATAATTGTTCCGGATGGTGAAAAAGTGCTGATAGTACACCGCAATAAAGTGGCCGAACAGGAATTTATATCGAAGCTGGAAGCATTGCATTCGAACTTTATAAAGCCCGAAGGTTCTTATAACCTGGTATTAAAAGGCGCGGACGTGTTGCGCAATAACTGGTTCTTTCTTTTTGTAGACGCTATGAAAGAACAGAAAGTGCCGGTATATGGATTTGAAGCGCTGAAAAATTTTCGTTTTAATACCGCCAAGCCGCAAACAAAAATTTATATCAGCAGTCATACAGACTGGTTTGATGCCAAAGTGGATATTATCTTCGGTGATCAGAAAGTTACTATTGCGGAAGTAAAGAAAGCGCTGGTAAATAAGCAGCAGTTTGTACAGCTGAATGACGGCACACTGGGAATTCTGCCGGAAGAATGGATAAAAAAATATTCATTGCTTTTCCGTGTGGGAGAAGGCAAGCAGGAAACCCTTAAGCTATCGCAGTACCACATGAGTGTGATTGATGAGTTGTATGAAAACCGCAATGAAGAAGAGCTATTTATACAGCTGGAAGAAAAATATGATAAACTGCGCGGTTTTAAAAGCATTACTGAAATAGAGCCGCCAAAATCATTGCAGGCTATACTGCGTCCCTACCAGGCTTTTGGTTTTCAATGGCTCAATTATTTAACCGAAGTAAGATGGGGTGGCATACTGGCGGATGATATGGGTTTGGGTAAAACCGTACAGGCCCTTACGTTTTTGCAGCATTATAAGGATACGCATGGCAAATTAAATTCGCTGGTAGTTTGCCCTACCACGCTGATGTTTAACTGGGAAAATGAGATTAAAAAATTTACCCCGGATCTTACCTATCATATACACCATGGTGGTGACCGCTCCCGCGAAAAAGATCATATAAAAAAATACAATGTTATTATTACCACTTACGGTACACTGCGCAGCGATATTAAATTGTTTGTAGAAAACGAATTTGATTATGTAACACTGGATGAAAGCCAGGCTATTAAAAATCCATCCAGTAAAGTTACCCGGGCCGCCGGATTGCTGAAGGCCAAAAACCGGTTGTGCATGAGCGGTACACCCCTGCAGAACAATACCTTTGATATTTTTGCCCAGATGAATTTTTTAAATCCGGGTATGCTGGGCAGTATAGAATTTTTCAGGAAC
Organism: Chitinophagaceae bacterium; assembly: GCA_039915085.1. Classification (GTDB taxonomy): domain Bacteria; phylum Bacteroidota; class Bacteroidia; order Chitinophagales; family Chitinophagaceae; genus JACMLD01. The sequence continues at coordinate 8,244 of JBDSOC010000116.1, read as the reverse complement.
GAATTTGCTATACCCATTGATAAATTTGGTGAAAAAGATCAGAAAGATCACCTGCGAAAATTATTGTTCCCTTTTATATTACGCCGTACCAAAGAACAGGTAGCCAAAGATTTACCAGACAAGACAGAAACTGTTTTGTTCTGTGAAATGGAAGACGAGCAACGTAATATTTATGATGCTTACCGGAATGATTACCGCGATAAGATTTTGGGCACTATACAGGAGCAGGGCATTCAAAAATCTCAATTAACCATTTTACAGGGATTGATGAAACTGAGGCAGATATGTGATTCACCGGCGATACTGAATGAAACAGAAAAGCTGGAGAATCATTCTATTAAACTGGAAGAGCTGGCCAGGGAGATCACTGAAAATATCAGTAACCACAAAGCACTTGTATTTTCACAGTTCCTGGGTATGCTGGCGCTTATAAAAGCGAGACTAAAAGAACTGGATGTTAAGTTTGAATATTTTGATGGCAGTACCTCTGCGCAAGACCGGGAAAAGGCCATTCAGAATTTTCAGAATAATGATGAATGCCGTGTATTTCTTATTTCTTTGAAAGCGGGTGGTGTGGGACTAAACTTAACGGCTGCCGATTATGTATACATTGTTGATCCTTGGTGGAACCCCGCAGTGGAACAACAGGCCATTGACCGGACACACCGTATTGGTCAGACAAAAAATATTTTCGCCTACCGTATGATCTGTAAAGACACTATTGAAGATAAAATTCTGCAGTTGCAGGATAGAAAACGATCACTGGCCAGGGATCTCATTACCGATGATGAAGGTTTTGTAAAAAGCCTTACCAAGGCGGATGTGGAGTATTTGTTTAGTTAATCGATTTTTTTATAAACCAACGGTATTACTTTTTATAAAAACCGAAGTTTTTCAAAAACTTCGGTTTTTTAATTAAGGGTCCGGCACTCTTTTGTTAATGAATTGTTTTTGCTAAAGATAGCCTGGTTTTGTCGCAGGTTTATTGGCACAATGGCTTCTAACCATCTGAGGCTAATAAACTGTTCATGAAAAAATTTCTACTACTCATTTTCTTTAGTTTCCTTCTTTTTACTATGGCGTGTTTGCCGGCAGTTGCGCAGCAGGCAGTTTCTGGTTCAGTCAGCGGTAATATAGCTGACACTTCCAGCAAACAATCCATGAATGGCGCAACCATTACTTTATTCGATCTGAATGATTCCAGCGCCGCACCAAAATACGGAGAGGCAAAAGCAAAAGGCGCTTTCGAAATAAAAAATATTTTGGAAGGCCGGTACCACCTGCTTATTACGTTTGAAGGATATGAAAACCAGAGCAGGATTTTTTCTGTTACCAAAAAAAAGCCGGTAATCAGTCTTGGTAATATTGTAATGGCGGCAAAAAGCACTATGCTGCAGGAAGTGATTGTGGAGAAGCCGCCTATCACTATAAAAAAAGATACCGTTGAGTTTGATGCAGGTAGTTATAAAACGAAACCAAACGCAGTTGCCGAAGATTTATTTAAAAAACTGCCGGGTGTACAGGTTGATAAAAGCGGTACAATAACTGCGCAGGGAGAGCAGGTAACAAGAATACTGGTTGATGGCAAACGATTTTTTTCTGATGATCCCAAGCTGGCAAGTAAAAATCTTCCGCCAGATGTAATTGATAAAATACAGGTATTTGATGATTTAAGCGATCAAAGCAAGTTCACAGGTTTTGATGACGGCAACCGGGTAAAGACAATTAACATCGTTACAAAAAAAGATAAACGAAAGGGATATTTTGGAAAGCTGGTGGCAGGAGCAGGCTCCAATGAAGCGTATGATAACAGTTTTAATATCCATCGCTTTAATGGCAATCAGCAAATTTCTATTCTGGGACAGGCTAATGATGTAAACAAACAAAATTTTACCATACAGGATATACTGGGTACAAGTGGCAATGGACGGGGCGGTGGTGGTGGAAGAGGTGGCGGCGGAGGTAGTACAGGCTCGGGTATTACTACTACCTGGGCGGGGGGACTGAACTACCGAGATAACTGGAGCCCCTCCACACAGGCTTATGGCAGCTATTTTTTTAATAGCCAGCATGTAAGTACTGATCAGCAAAGTTTAACACAAAATATTATTACCCCGGACTCTTCAACATTTACTGCACAGAATAATAATTCTATCAGGCAAAACCAGAACCACCGTATCAATTTTAATATAGAGCAGCAGCTGGATTCAAACAACTCAATCATCTTCAGACCCAATATAAGTTTTCAGCATGCCAACAGCGGTTCTTCGCAGCAAACCATGTATACCGGTGGCAGCGAAAATGGCGTTCCCATTTATAACACAAAATCAAATTCCTCCCAGGCAAATGACGGCAACAGTGGCCAGTATGATCTGCTGTTCCGCCATAAATTTGAAAAGAAATTCCGTACCCTGTCTGTTGATATGAATGTACAGAACAGCCTGAACAATGGCGTTGGTACCAACTATGCCATCAACTCGCACTTTTCCCCAACAGATTACGCAGATACCCTTAACCAGCATATCGTTACCGGTTCAACGGGACTAACGGTTAGCCCTACCTTTTCTTATACGGAGCCAATTGGTAAAAACCAGCTACTCGAATTCAACTATAATTATTCATACACTAAAAATACATCAGAGCGATATACGTATTCACTTAACCATCTTTCCTCAAAATATGATCGCTTTGACAGCCTTTACAGCAATGCTTTTGAGAATACCTATAATTCAAACAGGCTTACCATTAATTATCGTGTTCAAAACGCCAAATACAACCTTAGTGTTGGTTCCGGTTTGCAGGCGCGCAATGTAAATAGCATCAATACCACAAAAAGTACGGAAATTAACCAGCACTATTTAAATCTTACGCCTACAGTTAATTTTCAGTACGTGTTTTCAAAAACAAGAAACCTGCGTATCAATTATTCCGGCAGAACGGGCCAGCCTGCTATTAACCAGTTGCAGCCAATTATCACTACCAGCGATTCTATCAATTTCAGCCAGGGCAATCCCAATTTAAAACAACAGTTTACCAACAGCCTGCGCGTGCTTTATACAAACTTTAACCCGGTTACACAAAGAGTAATATTTGCTACCATTAATGCAAGCATGATCAGCAATGATATACAGAATTCAATTATTTACCTGCCCAGCCCGCCCAATGCAAAAGGTTCTCAGCTTACAACACCTGTAAACTTAAGTGGCACCTATAATATCAGCGGTTATTTTAATTATGGCTTTCCGTTAAAGAAGCCGAAGTCGAATGTAAATTTTATTACCAATGCTGCTTATGGGCAGAGCCAGACACTGGTAAATAGTGTAAGCGCCTATTCAAAAAATACCACGCTGGGTGAAACGATCTCCTGGACCACGAACCTGAAGAATAACTTTGACATGAACCTGGCTTCGGCAACCACGTATTATATTGCCAGGAATTCTCTGCAGCCCTTACAAAATCTTAATTATTATACAGAAGTAGTATCTGCCGAAATAACTTATTATACCAAAAACGGCTGGTTGTTAGCTACAGATTTTGATTACACCTACAATGGTAACCGCCCGGCCGGTTATAATTCAAGTGTTCCTTTGCTCAACCCTTCCATAGCAAAGCAAATATTTAAAAACAAACAGGGTGAAATCCGTTTGTCTGTTTTTGATTTACTAAACCAGAACCAAAGCGTAACGCGCACCATTTCTTCCAATGCCATACAGGATACAAAAACAAATGTTCTTACCCGTTATACCATGCTTTCATTTACGTATAACCTCCGCAAATTTGCTGGTCAGGGCCAGAAGATGCCGGGGATGTTCAGGGGTATGCGCAACGGTATGCGCAATATGCCAGGCGGTTTTGACGGAGGTGGCGGAAGAAGAGAGCGGTTTTAAATTGTTTTAAGTGCCGGGTGTTAAGTGTTGAGTACAGTTTGCAATATTATGACCTGTCATTATCATTGCCGCAATATTCAACACACAACACACAGCCCATAGCACATCTCATATTATATAGCCTTTTCACCGCTTTGGCCGGCTGTTTCACCGATTATACGGGTTTTTGTATTGGCTTAAGCCATAAACGAATATTTTCGTGGTAGAAACCTTTATATGAACCGGATTACGCTGCTGATTTTTCTGCTGGTTATTTACATGCTGCCGCTGACTGCGCAAAAAAACATAACCGGAACCATCCGGGGAAAAGTAATTGACACTACCGGCAAACAACCCCTGGCAGACGCCACGCTTTCTTTAATGGATTTGAAAGATTCTTCTTCCATCAGTTTTACAGTAGCGGATGAAAAAGGCGTTTTTGAAATGAAAGGTATTGAGGTAGGCCGTTATCGCCTGCTGGTAACATTTGGGGGATACCAGAATATGAGTAAGATTTTTGCTATTACCAGGGAAAAGCCGGTAATTGATTTTGGCAGCATTTTCATGGAGAGAAAAAGTGTAACGCTGCAGGAAGTAATTGTGGAGCGGCCACCCATCACTATAAAAAAAGATACCGTAGAGTACAATGCCAGTTCTTTTAAAACAAAACCAAATGAAGATGTAGAAGGGCTTTTAAAGAAATTACCCGGTGTACAGGTAGACAGGGATGGAACAGTAAAATCACAAGGTGAAACCGTGCAGAAAGTGTATGTTGATGGAAAGGAATTCTTTGGCACCGATCCCAAACTGGCCACTAAAAATCTTACTGCGGACATGGTGGAAAGTGTGCAGGTATTTGATGATATGAGTGACCAGGCCAAGTTTACCAAAATAGATGATGGCAGCAGGCAAAAAGCCATGAACATTAAACTGAAGAAAGATAAAAAGAACGGCTATTTTGGTAAGATCAATGTGGGAGGAGGTACAGATAACCGTTATGATAATAATCTTTCTTTCAATAAATTTAAAGGCAGCAGGCAGATCTCATTGATAGGCGCTGTTAACAATACCAATAAACAGGGCTTTTCATTTTCTGATATCATTAGCAGCATGGGTGGTTTTGGTAATGGCGGTCCGGGAGGAGGTGGTGGTTTTGGTGGTGGACAAGGAGGCGGACCTCCGGGCGGCGGTGGACCCGGTGGCGGCATCGGGCAAATGGTTGCTACACGTGGTGGTATTGCCGGGCTTGGTTTTGGTGGGGCATCCAATGGCATTACATCCAGTATTTCTACGGGGCTTAACTACCGCGATAGCTGGGGAAGTAAAATTGATGTAAGCGGCAGTTATTTTTTATCGCACACAAAAAATACTTCTGTACAGAATATTTTTAAGCAGACTTTTTTTCCGGATGATTCCACCACCAATAGCAATGATGATAAAATTTCAGAGAACCAGAACACCAACCACCGTTTCAACCTGCGCTTTGAATACAGGATTGACTCTATGAATTCAATATTATATACACCCAGTTTTACTGTACAGCATTCAGATGGCTTTAGTACAGATACCTCTTCTGTTTATTCTTTAAAAGGGCCGCAGAAATACCTTGCACTGGCAGGTAACAGCTATAACGAAAATGATCGCGATGGCATCAACCTTAATAATAACCTGCTGTACCGGAGAAGGCTAAATAAAACCGGCAGAACGTTTACACTGGGCTGGAGCAATATCTACAATCACAGTAGTGGCGACGGACTTAATATTTCGCCGCAGGTGTTGTTTACGCCTGCAGGTGACACGCTTTCAAAATACCTGAGCCAGCACTACCAGTCATCACAAAAAACAAATTCCGCCAATAATGTTATCAGTGCTTCTTACACAGAACCGGTAGGCAGGAATAAACTAATAGAACTGAATTATGCTTATACTAATAACCAAAATAATTCTGATAAAAAGACAAGCAATTTTGATACGCTGACCGGCAAATATGAATTACCCAATCCGCAACAAACCAATTATTTCACCAACAGTTTTATTTCGAACCGCATTGGCGCTAATTTCAGGTTACAAAAGAAAAAATACAACTACCAATTGGGTGGTTCTGTACAATTTGCTTCACTGGAAAGTCATGTGTTCAACAATGGCAGCAGTAAAGATTCTGTCATTAACAGAAATTATATAAATTTCAATCCCAATGCCAGTTTTAATTTTACACCAAAAGCTGGCCAGAACCTGCGCTTAAATTACAGGGGCAGAACCAATCAGCCCAGTACAACCCAGTTGCAGAATGTGCAGGATGTATCCAACCCACAGAATATAAAAACCGGTAACCCGGATCTGAAACAGGAATTTGCACACAACCTGAACATGGGGTATAACAGGTTTGTGCTGGCCAATTTTCAGTTCATCGCGTTCAATGTAAATGCCTCCCTTACACAAAATAAAATTGTAAACAGCATAGATACACTGGGCAAAGGGGTGCAGTTAACCAGGCCCATTAATATGAATGGTGCTTACAATGCTTCTGTCTTTTTTACGTATGGCAAAACAATGAAGAAGTTAAAAGGGGGAAACATCAACGCAACTACTTTTATTAATTACAATAAAGATGTAAGCCTGCTGTACAAACAGAAAAACTATACAAACGGCCTGGTACTTACGCAGTCGCTGGGTATTAATTACAACCACAAACAGATAGATTTGGGATTTAACGGAAGCGTGGCTTACAATACGTTTAAATATAGTTTGCAATCAAATCTCAACAGCGAATACTATATCCAAACGTACTCGCCCGAGTTTAACTATACTTTTTTTAAATATTTGATTGCGTCTACGGACCTTGATTATACAATCAATTCAGGTTTGTCGGCCGGCTACAACCAGCATATTGCTTACTGGAATGCCAGTCTTGCACTGCAGATTTTTAAAAAGCGGGATGGTGAAATAAAATTGGGTGTGTATGATATATTAAACCAGAATAAAAGCCTTACACGCAGTACCGGCGACAACTACATACAGGATACACGTACCAATGTGCTGAGGCGTTACCTGATGCTGAGTTTTACTTACAATATCAGGAAAGGAAGCCAGCAAAACAGTGGAATGCCCATTCCAAAACAGTTTCAGCGCGGCATGCGGAATATGCGTATAGTGAATTGATTGTCTGAACCAGGCTGTAAAGGATTTGAATGGTGTAAAGGTTAGAACAACGGGTCTAAAATAGTCGTCCCTTAAAAGGTAGGATTGGCGCAGCTGAAGTCACAGTAGTACAGAAGCCTAATCAGGGAACTTTGTCGAAATCGGGCTGTTTTCGATTTCGACTGGCTTTTTTTTGGTACTTTTTTTCCATAAAAAAAGTACCAAAAAGCAAATTAGAAAAGATGATTTTGCAAAATTTCGTAACTATTGTATAAAAGCCAGTATTTGTTGAATGCAATATCGAAGATAAAAACTACAGCAAGGATTCAGGCTTTTTGAGGGTTAACTAGTTGAAAATAAAGTTTGGATAGAGCAAATCCATTGCGGACCCTTTGTATGGATAATTTTCCAGCAACCTGTTCACCAAGCCTGGTGCCACATTATCGTACGTTAACTGTGTCTGGGTATCGCTTTCGATCCACTCATAAAACGATTGGCCGAATGATTCGTCCATTGTAGACAGCGATTTCACGCCCAATCTTTCCAGTGCAGCGCCATTGCACAACTGCTCATATTGGCCGCGGATCGGTATCACCATTAATTTTTTCTGCAGGTGAAGCGCTTCTGCCGGTGTTTCAAAACCTGCACCAGTGATCACGGCTCTGCTGTTAATCATACTTTCGGTAAACAACCGGTTGCTAATCGGTATTAAGCTGGTATTACCACAAATCACCGGCTGTTTAAGCTCTTTGGAAAAGACCTGGAAACTACAATCATGCAGGGCATTGAGATATTTCAACAGGGCCCGGTCACTATAAGACGGCAGGTAAATGGTAATATGATTTTTCTTTACGGGTTTCGCCTGTAGTATTTCTTTTTTTATCACTGGTGTAAATATAAAATCATCATATTTTTCAAAATGCAAACCGAGATAATTCGTAGCCCTTGCAAAATATTTCAGAATGATTTCTCCTACCGCGTCCTTCTGCGCCGGTCTTGGCGTTAATGCCGATTGAAACGACGCCTGGTGTCCGAAATTTACCGAAGGCACTTTCTTCAAAGCACAGGCCAGGGACGTAATGCATTCAAAATCGTTCACCACCACATCATATTTTTCTACCGGCAATTCCTTCACTTCTTTCCATATACGGAATGGATTTAAATTCCGGATAACCTTTTTATAATCAAGTCCGCCGCCATCGTTATAAAATAAAGTAAGCCCTTCGCTACGGTAACGAAC
>JBDSOC010000304.1:0-7344 GCA_039915085.1 Chitinophagaceae bacterium | reverse complement strand
TAAATACTTTTTTGGCAAGTCCAATCTTTTCTTCGTCTGTAATAACCAGCAGCATTTTTATTCTGAGTTTATCTATATCACCATCCCATGCAATTTCTTTGCAATCAGAATTTAAAAACAAAGGCTGCTGTACAGGTCTTGCAGCTTTTCCTGAGTCTGGTGCAGCAGTAATGGTAATAGCACTATCCTTTTTTATAGCAGATGGTGGCGCCTGCTGTACAATTACAGACACACTATCTTTTAATGGTTTGTTTACCGTGATACTGTCTTTTTTTACCGGATTTGCTGTTTGCCGGGTTATGGTATCCGCAACACTGTCTTTTACAGGATTAGCTATCGGTTTTTGCCCGGTGGCACCAGCAGTGCTGTCTTTTATGGCTTTATCAATGTTTGCAGCATCTTTTTTTACACTAGCTGTTGCTGCCGGTGGTAATGTAATTAATTGTGCAGTATCTTTTACAATTTTACCTGGAGTAGCCATGTCTTTTTTTATGACCGGCGCGCCTGGTTCTTCAGTAATAATAACTGGTGTACTATCTTTTATTTCTTTTGCCGGCGGCCTGTCTTGTTTTGCATGTGCTATTACCTCATCAAATGGTATACTTATCCGTATGGTATCAAATTTATCTTTTGATTCATCAACAAATACGGCTACATAAGAAGTATCAGTAAGCAGTTCCGCGGCCTTATTGATAAGTGGTCTTAGTCTTCTCACAGGCAGATCAGCAACGGTATCTTTTTTATCTTCTGCTGGTTTGGCTGGTTCATTTTTAACCACCAATGCTACGGTATCTTTTTTTGCCGGTGGATTTTGAACAGCAACCAGAGGAGGATTATTTGCAGGAATGGTTATTTTTTCTTCAGGCTTTTTTGCTACTTCCTGCTTTACTAATTGCAGGCTGTCTTTTTTGCTATCAGTCAAAGGTTTTTTTTCTTTTTGCGCTGCCGCATTTTTAGCAATGGGCTTTCTTTCTTCAAAGACCCTGCCTTTCATAATGATAATAGTATCCCTTCTTTCATTTTTATTTTTTGCTATAGCAGTCGCAACAGGTGAAGTGGGAGGATTGTTCCCAATAATAATCGTATCTTTTTTGGGTTTGGAAACGGTTTTACCGGTAGCAGGCTGATTAGTTTTTGCAGTTGCATTTTTGGATATACCTGTAACTGTTTGCGGGATTGTATTTTTTGCAATTGAGGCAGTGTCATGCGCTGCCTTCTTGTTTTTTGCTGTTGTAGCCGTTTCTTTCAATGGGGTTAAATGTGTATTGGCAGGTGAAAGACTGTCTTTTTTGGGCTTTGTAGTATTTTTTACAACCAGGCTGCTATCTTTTTTCTCCGGCAGGTTTTTTACCAGTGTAATACTGTCTTTCTTCGGCAATTCTTCCTTCGCTAATGAAACAGTATCTTTTTTCTTTTCTTCTGTAGCAATAAGTACTGGCGGGGCAACTGGCTTTGGTGGCTTGTTAGCTGTGTATAATATGGCTGTATCATTTACTGCATTGGCCAGTAAGACTGAAAACGCATCATTTTTTTTGCTGCCGGTTATTTCAGGGCTTTTTTTTTCGCCGGGCGGATTGCTGTTCATAATGACTGCCAGCGTTTGCAGGTTAAACAGGCCCCAGCCTTTGTCTCCAAAATTTTTTAGCAGGTAACCCGCATCTTTATGACTTACAGGAATGTTAAACTGTTGTTCAGGGAAAACATTTTTAGGAAAACCGGTTGTTACACTAACAGTACTATCTGGTAATTTGGAAAGAATAAGATAACCGCTTGAAGTTGAACTATAAACATTATTATTAATTCGAATATAAAACGCCTGGTTATTATCCGTTTGTAAATAAACAAAATATTCCTGCTGGCTAAACGTTTGCAGGGTACAAAAAAACAGAATGAATGATACAACCAGGTACTTCATGCAATAATTAGTGGTGATTTGCCAACAAATCTAATAGAAAACAGGCATTAGCATTGCCATTTACCATTTTTTTTACAAACTGAGCAAAACTGCCGCCTATCTTTACGACTTTTAAATACAAAATATGATGAAACCTTCTTTGATTATTTGCTTGCTTGTTCTTGCAGTTGCTTCCAATGGTCAGTCGCCAAATGAAAATCCGGTAGAAATGTACAGGGCCACCAGCCCGCGGATAAATGATCTGGTGCATACAAAACTGGAAGTAAAGTTCGATTATAATAAATCTTATCTCTACGGAAAAGCATGGATTACCCTTAAGCCGCATTTTTATGCAACTGATTCCTTGTCGCTGGATGCAAAAGGAATGGATATCAGTAAGGTGGCCCTTGCAAAAGGTACAGCCCTTACTCCGTTAAAATACAAGTATGATGGAATGATGCTTACTGTTAAGCTGGATAAAGAATATACTGCAAACGATAAGTATATAATTTATATTGATTATACTTCAAAGCCAAATGAATTAAAAGTAAAAGGAAGCGAGGCAATTAAAGACGCTAAAGGTTTGTATTTTATAAATCCAAAAGGAGAAGATAAAGATAAACCTACCCAGATATGGACACAGGGAGAAACAGAAGCCAATTCCGTATGGTTTCCTACCATTGATAAACCCAACCAGCGCTGCACAGATGAAATTTATATGACTGTTCCTGAAAAATATGTAACGCTCAGCAATGGCTTGCTTACCAGTCAGAAAAAAAATGCAGATGGCACAAGAACTGATTACTGGAAAATGGATCTGCCGCATGCTCCTTATTTATTTTTTATGGGGGTAGGGGATTATGCAATTATCAAAGACGCATACAAGGGAAAAGAAGTAAGTTATTATGTAGAAAAGCCTTATGCAGCAGTAGCCCGTAAAATATTTGGCCTTACGCCGGAAATGATTGCCTTTTATGTTAAAATTACAGGGGTAGAATATCCCTGGGCAAAATACAGCCAGATAACAGGCAGGGACTATGTAAGTGGTGCCATGGAGAATACAACAGCCACTTTGCATACGGATGCATTGCAACAGGATGCAAGGGAACTGGTGGATGGTAATAAATTTGAAGAGTATGTGGCGCACGAACTTTTTCACCAGTGGTTTGGAGATTTGGTAACGACAGAAAGCTGGAGCAATCTTACCGTAAATGAATCATTTGCCAATTACAGCGAAGTACTATGGAGTCAGTATAAATATGGCAAAGATGCCGGAGATGATAAAAATCTTGAAGACATGCAGGGCTACCTGGCCAGTCACAGTGAAAGCAAAGACCTGGTGCGTTTTCATTATGCAGATAAGGAAGATATGTTTGATGCAGTTAGCTATAATAAAGGTGGACGTATTTTACATATGCTGCGCACATTTCTTGGCGACAGCGCTTTTTTCAAAGGATTGAACGTATATCTTACTGCCAATAAATTTAAAACAGGAGAAGCACACCAGTTGCGTTTGGCTTTTGAAGAAGTAAGCGGACTCGATCTGAACTGGTTTTTTAATCAATGGTATTTTGGAAGTGGTAACCCCAAAGTTGATATCAGCTACGTGTATGATGATGCTGCGGGTAAAGCGTCGGTCATTGTAAAACAAACACAGGAAGGTGATCAGGCTTTTCGTTTGCCCATAGCTATTGATGTATATAATGGCAAAGAAAAAGTTCGCCGGAATGTGTGGATTGAACACAGGATTGATACATTTAGTTTCTCTTATAAAAAAAGACCGGATCTGATAAATGCAGATGCAGAAAAAGTTATTTTATGGGAGAAAAAGGATGATAAAACGCTGGAAAATTTTATTCACCAGTATACTTATGCGGGAAATTATTCTGACAGGAAGGAAGCCATTGATTTTTGTGCAAAAAACCAGGAAGAACCCAAAGCGCTGGCATTATTGAAGATGGCTATGAAAGATCGTTATTATCCGTTGCGCAGTTATACAATAGGTCAACTGGATATAAAAAAAACAACAGTAAAAAACGAGATAGAGCCATTGCTTGCGGATATTGCTAAGAATGATGCAAAGCCAACCGTAAGAGCGGCCGCACTGGGTATGTTGGGCCAGTATGCAAAACCTGAATACAAGCCATTGTTTTTAAAAGCTGTGCAGGACTCTTCCTATAGTGTTTCAGGGGAAGCGCTGGGTGCCCTGGCGCAATTGGACGGAGATATAGCTATTGCAAATGCCAGGGCGTTTGCAAAGCAACCATTAAAAGGCAAACTGGGTGCCGTGGTTAGCCAGATTTTAATAGAAACCGGCAGTGGTGAAGAAGATTTTGATGTGATAGCAGGTAATTTTAGTAAGCTGCCTGTATCCGATGCTAAGTTTGAGGCCCTGCAGCCATTTGCTGATTACCTGAGCAGTCTTAAAAATACAGAGAAAGTAAAAAAAGGAGTAGATATGATTGTCGATTTGCGTGATGCTGTGCCTGCACAGTATAAAAGCCAGCTTACACCTTTCATCAACAATATGGTTTTAAGAAGCATTGCCAACAAGAAAAAGGCAGGTGCCGAAAGCAGTGCAGATTTGCAGGAACAAATCAAATACATTAATTCTAAAATAGAATTGAAAAAGGCGTTTTAGATAAAACGGTGTTGAGTGTTGTATGGCAGGTGTTGTGTATTGTCTCAGTTTCGCAATAACTATTTTGGGATAGCTGTGAAAATACACAACACCTGCATCAATAGGAAGACAAATAAATTATGTGGGGGACAAGCTATTTAACACATATCACTGAACACGCAACACATTCTTACATTTACCAACTTCCGCTGGCGCCGCCGCCGCCGCCGCTTCCTCCGCCAAAACCACCAAAACCTCCTCCTCCGCCACCGCCGCCGCCACTCCAGCCACCGCCGCCACTGCTTCCGCCACCACCCAGGCTGTTCAAAAGAGCAGCTGCTATCCATGGGCTGAAACCTCTTCTGCTCATCATACCGCCACCACCACCACCGCCGCCAATCCGTGATAATACAAAAATGATGATAATGAAAATAACGATGAGGCCAAGGATTGAGCCTCCCTTATTAGCCTGTCGCTTGTTATAGTCATCAGGCGCTTTGTATTCCCCGGCAGCTGCCAGAAAAATGGCGTCTGTTGCCTCATCAAAACCACGATAGTAATTTTCAGTCCTGAAATTGGGTACAATTTGCGACTCTATAATATGTTTGGCGGTTATATCGGGTATGCTGCCTTCCATGCCGCCACCTGTTTCAATCCTTATTTTGTGGTCTTTAATAGCGGCAAGCAAAATAATGCCGTTATTGGTTTTTTTGTTGCCAACACCCCATTCCCGTAAAATTTTCCGGGTATAATCTTCAATAGGGTAATCGCCGGTTGATTCAACAGTAACAATAGCTATCTGCGTAGACGTGCTGTCATCGTAAGCAACCAGTTTTCTTTCCAGGGCCTCAATCTGGTCCGCGCTGAGAACATGCGCATAGTCATTTACAAGCCTTGGTGGGTTTGGCTTTGCAGGTATAGTCTGGCACCACGAAAGATGAGCGATCAGTAATAGTATAAAAACAAGTAGTTGTTTCATCCAAAAAAATTAAAAAGGGTCCGCTAACAAGCGAATCCCTTCTTGTTACTTTCCAAAAACAATATCGTCGGGCAATTCATTTTTATCTGTACTGCTGTCATAAGGAAAATTCGCCTGCAGGGTATTACCAATTTCTGTAACAACCTGCGAGATTCCTTTTCCGTAATCATTGGCATTAAAATGCAACAGCATTCCTTTTACAGCGGTGTTCCAGAAACCTGCACCTGCTTTTTCATAAATACCTTCATCTGCAAATACAGCCAACTGGTGGTCTTTAATTGCTGCATACACCAGGACCGCATTCCGGAATTCAGTTTTATCCATCTGAAGTGAATAGAATATTTCTGAGGCACGGTCCAGCGAATTAACAAACCTGCAACGGCTTTCTATGTATACTCTTACTTCACCGCTTGTCTTTTTTTCAGAAGCGCGGATAGCATCTACTATCATAGATTTATCCGTTTCGGGCAGCAGCGCTTTTTTAGCAAACATGGATAATAATGCCATAAGTAAAGGGTGCCGGGTTGTTACTTAATATTGAATTGTACATCAGGCGCTTTATCACTTCCCGGGTCAGCTTTATAATATGGTTTCTCTGTAAAGTGAAAAAAGCCGGCGAAAATATTATTTGGGAAGGTTTTTACTTTAAGATTATAAGCGTTTACTGTTGTGTTATAATCCTGGCGGGCTACGTTTATCCGGTTTTCCGTTCCTTCTATCTGTGTTTGAAAATCCTGGAAGGACTTGGTTGTTTTGATATCGGGGTAAGCTTCAGCCACTGCCATCAGTCTTCCGAAAGCGCTTTGTAACTGACCTTGTGCCGCCTGGTATTTCGCCAGTGATTCGGGGTCGTTAATATTTACCGTAACACTGGTTGCTTTAGCCCTTGCTTCAATAACTTCTTTTAAAGTTGATTTTTCAAAATTGGCTGAGCCTTCTATGGTTTTAATAACGCTACTGTATAGATCAGTGCGGCGCTGGTAGTTTGTTTCTACATTGCCCCATGAATTTTTTACGGATTGATCGGTACTTACCAGGCCGTTATAGCTGTTGCAGCCGCAACCGCCCAATACCAATACTAATGCGAGGATAACAATAAGTGTGAGGTTTCTTGTCATAATTGTAAATTTTGTAATTACGGGATAAAGTTAAGTATTTCAATAATTGGCCTGCTAATTTTAAAAAAGCGGTTGATTGATTATTATTTTGCCGGCTGTGTGCCTGCAGGAAACCGCTGCTGACGCGGCTTTTGGGCGAAAGGCTGTTTTTAACAGTAAAGTTTTTGCAATTAAATTTGGTAATCATATTCATCTGGCTATCTTTGCAGCCCGAATTGAAAAAAAAGGGAAATAAGTTCTTAATACTGAGGGGGATAGGTACAGAAGTTTTTTGAGAAATAATTCATCAAAATTTTGTTCTGAAAATATCTCATCGTATCTTTGCACTCCGTTTGAAAAAAACGTGAAACAAGTTCTTAATACTGCAGCGTTGCAAGGAAAAATAAAGAGGGTAAATGGAAGAAAAAGTTTGCTGTAAAAGTATCTACCCTTATCTTTGCAATCCGCTCAAAAAAAAACACTAGTTCTTCAGACAATGTCTCTTTAATCCGGGTAAAAAAAATCAGGAAAATTAAAGAAAAATTTTGTTTGAATACATACGGCTCTTACCTTTGCACCCCAATCAAAAAATTGGGTGGCGAAAAAGGCCAAAAGTTCTTTGAAAGATTGGAAACAATAACATTGTATAGCAATATACAAGTAAGGTTTAAGCGACATATAATTAACCGATCACACACGTTGATTTTTTTGAAAAATTATTGACGCCAAATGGTCAAAACTCATTTACAATGGA
>JBDSOC010000297.1:0-22699 GCA_039915085.1 Chitinophagaceae bacterium | reverse complement strand
TAAGCCGCCTGGCAGAACATGGCATTGATACTACGGAGCCCATGATAAATTTAACGGCAGAAGAAAACTGGGCGTCTGCCCAGCAGGCGCTGGCCATAGGAAAACAAATTGGCAATAAAGTAATATTGATGGGCACTTCAACAGGCGGTACCAATGCATTACAGTTAGCAGCTGCTTATCCGGGTGATGTGGCAGCAGTGGTTTTGCTTTCTCCCAATATTGCTATTAATAATGACAAGGCGTGGGTACTCAATAAACACTGGGGCGTGAAAGTAGCACAACTTGTTACCGGTAACGATCATAAAATATCAACAGATACAAGTGCCCTGTACCGGCAATACTGGTACTGGCGGTATCCTTTTGAAGGTACTACTGCGTTGCAGGAAATCATTGCTACCAGTATGCTGCCTGAAACATTTGCCAAAGTAAAACAACCAGTATTGCTGCTCTATTATTACAAAGATTCTACGCACCAGGACGATGTAGTAAAAGTAGATGCTATGTTGACAATGTTTGATGAATTGGGAACACCGGCTGCGTTAAAACGAAAACAGGCAATGCCGGATGCCGGTGATCATGTATTGGGTTCTTATATAAAATCGCATGATGTGGCAGGTGTACAACAAGCCATCGCATCGTATATGAAAGATGTGCTTAAGCTGGAGGTTGTAAAAAGCAATGATATGACGCATAAGTAAAAAAGCTGGTTTATTGTAGCAGGCTATGCAGGAACAAGATCCGCACTTGTTGGTTGTTTTGCACAACTACAAAATCAATGCTTATTTTTTTATGAATCTTGCCTGGATAATATTTCCGTTAGCCGTTATTTTTAGAGTATACATGCCCGCCGCCCATAGCTGTACTGGCAGGCTATATTGATTGGCTGCAATTTTTGCATCATACATCAATTGCCCGTTGCTGTTATAGCACTGCACGCGTGACATGGGTTGCCTGTTTTGTATATTTACTGTTGTTGTTGCGGGGTTGGGCCATAATATAAAATCAGCCGTTTCACTAGCGTTTACCTGCATTGTTTTACTATAACTGGTGCGCCCGTCTATGGCCGTTTGCCGGATGCGGTAATAATTAATTCCTTTCTCCGGCAACCTGTCTGCAGCTTCATATTGCTTTTCTGCTGCAATAACAGCAGTGGCATTTACAAGCGCCACGTTGGTAAAAATAATACCATCTGTGGAGCGCTCCACTGTATAATTACTGATATTTACTTCATTACCTATCGTCCAGGTAACCTGGACCTGCCTGCCCAGTAGTTTAGCATCTGCCTGCAACCATCTTACAGAAAAGGCATTACTGCCACCCAGTGCATTGGCCAATACAAAATCGCTAAAACCGGTAAAGTTTATAGCAGACTTAATAGTTCCTGTACTGTTGGCTGTGCCAGTCCCACCAATATCCAGCCAGCCTGTTATTCCATCATCCTTTGCTATGCGGAGTGAGGATGCATCTGTTACCAAATCATCCAAATCATAGCTGAGTGAAGCAGCGGCATTGCTTACCGGCTGTGAACCAAGGTTTGAAATTTTGAAATATCTTTTATTGCTGACTGCATTAATGGTACCCGCCAAACTGCGGTTAGGCGGCGCCGTATTAAAGGCTTCGGCCTGGTACGCAGACAAGCCTGCCGATAAATGTGTTACATCCAGCGTTACGGGCCTGTACACATCTTTACCTACAGGAAAAAATAAAGTACTTGGCCCCGCAGTATTGGTATTGCGGCGCACAGGACCTTCTACAAAACTGTTTGCATTGCCGCCTTCTACTGTTGAGTTGATTGCAAAATTTAAAACAGCATTGTTGCTAATTACCAATCTGCCATTTTGCAGGCTTAGTTTTTTATTTATTGTCAGCAGGGATGAAGGACTGGCCGCAGTAACAGTTACCATGCCATTTCCATTCATTGTAAGGGAATCAGCTGTAACTGAATTGTTCATATTGAATGTAACCGAAGGATTGCTGATATATAAACCGGCAAAACTTCCGCTTGCAGCAATGGTTTGCGGAGCAGTGCCTGTAATGGCGGTTTGTACAAATACGTTGCTGTTAACAGAAGCCGTATTATCTAAACTGCCGGTAACAGCCAGTGTTCCATTTCCGTTTATACTACCCGATGTATCTATAATAAGCGTGCCGTCCGATTGCAAATCTGCACCCATACCATCATTCAATGTAAATGCTGCTGCTATTTTCAATACAGCGCCGGCCTTTACCAAAATTTGGTCAAGCGGTACCGGTGTGTTAATGGTAACGGTATGACCTGGTTGTATGATGATGCTGTCATCATATGCATGCGGTATGTCGGAAGCATTTATAAAACTACTACCCGATTTAACTTCCCATGTATTTATATCATCCGCATTTCCTGAAATTTTGCTGCGATAAACAGCCGGTTTATAACATACAATGGTGCCAGCCCATCCGGCATCATTTATAGAGGCATTGCTTGCAAAACGCAGTGTAAGTGCGCCTGAAGCAGCTGTATAAGTTGCCGGAACTGCCGGCGTGCCACTTAGTGTTGCCAGTACCGGCGATGATATATCCGGACCATCATAAATAGTAAGAATATCATTTCCTGGTTCAGTACTAAATGAAGTAAGTGTTAACTGTGGCAGGCTACCCGGTGTTGAAGCTGTAATGGTTTTTGTAAATGTTTCTCCATCCCCATAATTTGCCATGGCACCACCGCTGTCATAAAAATAAGTGGCACAAAGAGAAGCGGATGTATTGCTATTGAGCCTTAGATCACATGTTTTTACAGTATAGGGAAGCGAGGTACTGTCGCAGGCACCGTTTACAATTCTTACCCTGTATGCACCGCCGGCGTTTGCCATATAAAAACTGTCGGTGGCGCCGGTAATTGCAGTAGCGTTGAGGTACCACTGGTAAGTATAACCGCTGTTATTTGCAGTACTTAACCTGGCTGTTTCTCCAACACAAATACTATCTGTTGGTGCGGTTATGGCAGCCAATGGAGTGGTGCTTACATATACCGTTACCTGGCTGCTGGCCATATTGCCGCACATATCTGTTACATTGAGTGTATAGGTAGTGGTAGCCAAAGGTGTGGCAACCGGTACCGATACCGTTGTACTGTTCAGACCTGCAGCGGGTGACCAGTTATACTGGTACCCCGGCCCGGCAATGCCGGTAGCATCTATCTCAGACAGGCCGCCCAGCGACCCAATAACTGTGGATACGCCCGTGGTAGTATTAAGTGTTCTGAGATCGCTCACATAATTTTGATATTGTACAATGGTGGTCAGGTATAATTTATCAGTAAGCGGATCAAAGTCTGCATCCTGCTGGTAAACAACATCGGCTCCAACCGGGTTGGGCAATGCAGCAGCAGCGCCTGTTAACTTATTGATGCTATAAACATAATTATTATCGGACATCGCATACATGTTTCCGTTATTGCTTATGGCTATCCATTCCGTCAGGCCAACCGGAACCAGTGCAACCATAGTAACAGCTGCAGTAAAAGGATCTATTAAACACAGGCTGCTGCCAGATGCCGCGGAAGCCAGTCCATATAAGTTTTTGGTTGAAGGATCCCATGCCATGCCCGACCATTGATAACCCGGCGGCGCTGCGGCGATACCAATTAACTGCTGGCCACCCGTAGCAGTATCTATTTTAATGAGTTTATTGCTGATTTGTGTAATGGCATAATAACCATAAGGTGTAAAATCACCGCCGGTAAAAAACTGGTCTGACGCATACGCAGCATTGCTCACTACATTTTTTGCTATTGTATCATATATCAGTGGATTGCTTATACTGAATTTTATAAAACTATTGCTGAGCCAATCCATACCATACGCCCTTTTTTCGGGCAGCCATGGCGAACCGCTGCCAGCAACCGGGTTACCACCCAATTTAACAGGCTGGCCCGCACAAATAAATGTGTCTATGCCGGCACTTGCGCTCAGTGCGGGTGTATTGGTAAGTTCGGTTACTACAATGGGTGCGGCGGTAGCAATACATCCATTAAGCGCCGTGGCTATTACATCATAATTGCCACCTGCATTTGCTGTAATGGTTGTCCCGGTACTGGCATTCACACCATCTTTGCGCCATTGATAGCTGGTACCAGCAACCGGGTTTATAACAGCAAGACCAACGTTGCCACCGGGGCAAAAGCGCGTGGCCCCGTTCGCTTTTATTTCAACATTGCAAAAAATACCTGCTGCAGCTACCTGCACCGCATTAAAAGCATTCACCAGCCCATGGCCGGTTTCACTGTTCCATGTACCATTGGGCTGACCCGCCACCATAGCATAACTGTACGCCGGTAATTTATCGCAGGTGCCTTCAAGAATAGTGCGTACCTGGTTCACCGTTAGATTGGTATTGGCGCCCAGTATCAATGCTACCACACCCGCGGTATTGGGTGTTGCGGAAGAAGTGCCGTTAAACTTAAAAAAGTAATCGCCTGCAGCACCGGCAGCTGTATTATAGCCGGCAGATCCGCTAAGATCGGTACTTACTATTTTTACACAGGGGGCTACCACATCAAGACCGGTACCATAACTGGCGCCCCAGCCTTCGCCATCACAAGCGGCAGAAGCAGGAGATTTGCGCTGACCACACATATTTACACCACCTACGCTGATTACATTTGGATTGGTTGCCGGATAACTGAGCGCTGCATTATTATTGCCACTTGCAAATAATACCACGCTGCCTTTTCCGCCGCGGCCTAATGTTACAGCCCTGCTGATTGCATCGTCTATTAAATTACTGGGACTGCTGCCACCCCATGAATTGCTGATTACATCTGCACCATTTTGCCAGGCATAATCAAAACCAGCAGCTATGTTTGCGTCTGATGTAAAGTTTCCATTTGCTGCTGCAAGGTTGATGGGAATGATTTTACTGTCCGGCGCCACGCCTGCAATGCCAATATTATTATTGGCAACTGCTGCAATAATACCTGTACAATTGGTGCCGTGTGCGCGGGCCGGTCCCAGCGGTCTTCCATCACCGGGATTAGCAGTTCCTGAAAGACAATTAAAACCCTGTAAAAGATTTGCTTTTAAATCTGCGTGCCCGGTATCTACACCTTCGTCCAGAATGGCTACTTTAATACCTGCACCTGTGCTGATGCCCCAGGCCTGCTGTACTTTCATATCTGTACCTGCAACGCCATTGTACTGTATGGGTGATCCTGTATTGTTATGTGCCCATTGATAACTATAAAGCGGGTCATTAGGTGCAACAAAAAAAAGCCCGTCAAAAAGCGTAAGATCCGGTTCAGCGTATACAAATAGCCCCGTTTCAAAAAAACGGTTGGCTACTGCAAGCGCATCGTATCCATTGGCTTTTTCTGCGCTGAGTATATAAGTTTCATTTTGAAAAGCATATTTTTTTACAATGCTGCAGTTTGATTGTTTAAGCAGGTTATCAAACATGGCGAGGCTGGTACCGGGCTTCAATTTTACCACCAGCTCATCTCCATAACCCATATCTTTTCCCGATGCACTTGTAAAACATGGGTGTACAAAATCAACAAAACTTTGATTGTTTAAGGTGGCCAGCATTCCTTTTATGCCTCCTGCATTAAAGCCTGCCGGCAGTTTTGCCGATACCAGTTTCAGGTTGCCTAATGTTGTAAATGAAGTATCCGGCACATGCAGCATAGCAGATAGCTGGCCGCGGTGCCTGTCAAGGGTTTCACCTGCTGTAAGGCGGATAACGACTCTCGCGTTGTTTACGGAAAAAGAAAGCTTCTTGCCCTGGTAGTAATAAGAGATTTTTTCTCCTGTTTGTGCATGTAATGAATAAAAGGTAATCAGCAACAGCAGACCAAGCAGTCTTTTCATAGAAGGATGTTAAGCGGTTTAAGGCCGTAAGACAACCGGAATGATTTTTCCGGCTTACCATGTAACGGTAAATAGGGTGTTTAGTATATGTGAAGGAGGCAAAAGCAGGCCAATTCCGGTAACTTTTTTTGTTGCCTGTAGACAAAAACACTTACCAGCATCTCCCGGTATGTTTAAAATGGCTTACATTAACAGTCACAGCTACTAAAACCAACACCATGCACAATAAAATTTGTTTTCTTTTTATTTTAATTTTGCCGCTGCAGCAATTTGCACAATCCTATAAAAAGATTCACCGGGATGCGATAGTAACAGATACACACAATGATGTGATTTCTTCCGTTACCATGAAGGGAATGAACATTGAAACAGATTTAACCGGTAAAACGCATTCGGATATTGCACGCTTTAAAAAAGGTGGCATAGACGTACAGGTATTTTCTATATTTTGTAACGAGACTTTTCATAAAGACACTGCTTTCAGGTATGCAAATGCAGAGATAGATTCATTGTATGCCATAGTAAAGCGGAATCCTGCTGCAATGGCAATTGTTACCAATCCGGCAGCACTCGCGGCAGCGGTTAAAGAAAAAAAATTGGCCTGCATGATGGGCGTTGAGGGTGGTCATATGATTGAAGACCGGATGGACTACCTGGATACCTTATTTAAAAAAGGGGCGAGGTATATGACGCTTACCTGGAACAATTCAACTTCATGGGCAACCTCAGCTGCAGATGAAAGCAAAAATAACCTGCCTTTTGGTACAAAAGGTTTAACCAGTTTCGGAAAAGAAATAGTAAAGCACATGAATGATCTTGGTATGATGGTGGATCTGTCTCACGTTGGTGAACAAACGTTTTGGGATGCCATCAATACAACAACAAAGCCGGTTATTGTTTCCCATAGCTGTGCCTGGAGTTTGTGCCCGGTACCACGCAACCTGAAAGATGAACAAATAAAAGCAGTGGGTAAGAACGGGGGAGTAATAGATGTAAATTTTTATTCCGGCTTCCTGGACAGCAATTACATGAAAAGAAAAGAAGTGTTTTTGACTGCGCACAAAACAGAAAGAGATTCCCTGCAGCAGTTAAAATGGGTTTATTATGAAATTGAAGATTGGTTAACAAAAAAATATACCGGGGAAGCAAATGATTTGCGCCCACCATTATCATTGCTGATAGACCATATCGATCACATTGTACAATTGATTGGCGCAGATCATGTGGGATTAGGATCTGATTTTGATGGGATTGAATCAGCGCCTAAAGAATTGAATGACGTAAGCGATATGCCCCTGGTTACAAAAGCACTGCTGGAAAGAGGATATTCAAAAAAAGATGTGGAGAAAATACTGGGTGGCAACTTTATAAGGGTATTTACAGCCAATTCTCAGTAAGTTTTTTTACATTCATGTTTCCTTTTTTTAAGTCAACCCTGGCGCCATATGGTTTTTATAACCAGTCAACACAACCAAAACAACATGAGAAAATTCCTGCTGTTATTATTATTCCCAGTACAGTTAATAGCTCAGCAAGATGCTTTCACAGCATTTAAAAATTATCCTTTTACAACTGAATTATGCGCAGCATCTAAAGGTTCAAAAATTGCATGGGCAATGGATGAGCAGGGCAAGCGCAATGTCTACGTGGCAGAAGGCCCGGCATTTACACCGCGGCTGCTTACCCATTTTTTAAAAGACGATGGGCAGGAAATTACCAGCCTTGCTATTTCTGATGATGGAAAATGGGTGGTATTTGTAAGGGGTGGTGATCATGGTGCCAACTGGGATACCGGCCTGCCCATTAATCCACTTGCTGATATAAATCCATTTAAGGTGCAGGTAGCGGGTATTCCATTTGCGGGTGGCGATGTAAAATATTTATCTGAAGGAGACTATCCGGTTATTTCAAGCAACAATACAGTAGCCTTTACTAAAGGCGGGCAAGTATGGACTATGCAGTTAGATAGTAATAATGCAAAAAATTTATTTACTGCCAGGGGAACGGTGGATGATTTACAATGGTCGCCCGATGGAAACAGTTTAGCATTCGTTTCCAACAGGGTTGGCCATTCAATTATTGGTGTATACAGTCATGGCGACTCCTCTGTAAAATGGATAGCACCAGCATTCAGCAGGGATGAATCACCGCAGTGGTCGCCGGATGGCAGCAAAATTGTATTTATAAGAAGACCTGTCACCGGTGGTGAGCCAGATTCTTTGCTGGTAAGGAGGCATATTCCGTGGAGTATTTATATAGCAGATATTGCCGGCAATAAGGCAAGCCTTTTATGGAAAGCGCCCGCTACACTGCGTGGGTCTTTTCCAACAACAGATGGCAATGCCAATTTACACTGGGCTGCCAGTAACAGCATTGTCTTTTTATCTTACCAGGATGGATGGCCGCATTTGTATACTGTCAATGCAAATGGTGGCAAAGAAATGTTGTTGACGCCGGGCAATTTTATGTGCGAACACATTAAATTAAGTGCAGATAAAAAGTTGCTGGTCTTTAGTGCCAATGCTGGTAATGATAAACCGGATATTGACAGAAGACATGCTGCTAAAGTGAGTGTAGACAAAGCAGACATGCAGGTAATTACACCGGGTACGGGGTTAGAATGGACGCCGGTAATAACCGGTGATGGTACGGCAACAGCCTTTATCAGTGCAACAGCGCAAATGCCGCCCCTGCCTGCTGTAATGAAAGCAGGTGATAAAAATATTAATGTATTGTGTAATGATTTGATACCGGCTGATTTCCCGAAAAATCAATTGGTGATACCCAGGCAGGTAATTTTTAAAGCTTCAGATGGTGTTACTGTTCATGCACAATTATTTGAACCCACTGGCGGAAAAACAAAAAAGGCGGCCATTGTTTACATACATGGCGGGCCGCCAAGACAGATGTTACTGGGCTGGAATTATTCAGATTATTATGCCAATGCCTATGCATCCAATCAATATTTGGCCAGTCTTGGTTTTGTAGTGTTATCGGTCAACTATCGTTTAGGAATTGGCTATGGATTTGAGTTTCATCAACCTGCACATGCCGGTACCACAGGTGCTGCTGAATACCTTGATATAAAAGCGGCGGGTGTGTGGTTGCAAAAACAAAGCTTTGTGGATGCAGGTAAAATAGGTGTGTATGGCGGTTCTTACGGGGGCTTCCTTACAGCAATGGCGCTGGCAAAAGATTCAAAAATTTTTGCTGCAGGCGTTGATATTCATGGCGTGCATGATTGGGTGGGGCGGTCGGGTATGCTGACTGCATTTGCAAACAGTTATGAAAAAGCACCTGACTATGCGCAAGCCATTAAAATAGCCTGGCAATCTTCCCCGGTATCGTCTATGAACACCTGGAAATCACCGGTACTGGTTATACATGGAGATGATGACAGAAATGTTGCTTTTACGCAGAGCATTGATATAATCAGCCGTCTTGAAAAGAAAGGAATTCCCTATGAAACCCTGATGATTACAGATGATACGCATCACTGGATGAATTTTAAAAACTCAGTAAAGGTATATGCTGCTGTAGCTGATTATTTTGTGCGAAAATTCAAGTAACTTTTATTCATGCAACAAAACTTTCCTGGGTTTCCTGGTGAAAAGAAAAAGAATCAAAGAATGTTTCCTTGAATTCATAATGATTTTTGTTGCAGCCTGTTGTTATGCAGAACTACCTTGTTTTCAATAACATCCAATAAATACTACCTGTTCAGGGAATATAATTTATAGCGTTGAATGATTTTGGGTTTGCATTATTATTGCACCTTTGCAGGATAAATATTGCCATTTACAAACGGATGAATATGCAACAACCTTTACTTACCGGGAAAAAAAGAATTGAATCAATTGATATCCTTCGCGGTATAGTAATGGTAATAATGGCGCTTGACCATGTCAGGGATTATTTTCATATTGCTGCCAATACAGATAATCCTTTAAACCTGGCAACTACTACACCCTTATTATTTTTTACCAGGTGGATAACGCATTTCTGTGCGCCTATTTTTGTTTTTCTTTCGGGCACGTCGGTTTATTTACAAAGCCTCCGGAAAACAAAAAAAGAACTAAGTATTTTTTTAATAAAGCGCGGACTATGGCTGGTTTTTGCAGAATTAATTATTGTTTCTTTCGCATGGTCGTTTAACCCGCATTATGATTTTGTTTTTTTGCAGGTAATCTGGGCCATTGGAATAAGCATGTTTTTACTGGGCCTGGTTATACAACTTCCTTTCAATCTTATTTTAGTACTGGGATTGGTAATTGTGCTGGGGCATAATCTTCTGGACATTCCGGAATCCGCACCTGGTTTTAAAGCCGGTTTATGGTGGGATTTATTACATCATGCAAATTTTGTGGTTTATCCATATATGCAGCACCATGCAGTATTTTTAGTATATGCTTTTTTACCATGGACAGGGTTGATGATGCTGGGTTATTGTACTGGTATTTTCTTTACCGGAAAATATACTGCCGGGCAAAGAAGAAAAAACTTATTGATGATTGGAGCAGTGCTGATCCTGTTTTTTATTATTACCCGGTTCATCAATGTTTACGGCGATCCAGTACCGTGGAACACACAAAAAAATAATTTGTTTACACTGCTTTCTTTTATAAACGTAAATAAATATCCGCCTTCACTATTATATATGAGCCTGATCATTGGTTCGGCATTTCTATTTCTGGCCTTTATAGAAAAAGTACAAAATAGCTTTACCAGTATAATGGTTATTTACGGGCGGGTTCCTTTTTTTTATTACATACTGCATATATACCTTGTCCACCTGCTGGCGGTTATTGCCTTTTTTGCAAGGGGGCATTCAGTAGCTGATATTACCAACACCGGTACAAGGTTCCCTTTTTATTTTGTGGTGCCCGGGGAAGGCGTTAGCCTTACTGTTGTTTATATTATATGGCTTGCAGTAGTAGTTGCACTTTTTCCTTTATGCAGGTGGTACAATAATTATAAGACTGTGCACAAAGAAAAGTGGTGGCTGGCTTATTTATAAATTGTTTGCAAAAAAATGCTGAAATAAACAATGCTCAGATAATACTTTCCTGTTCAGGTAAAATATTAAAGCTTTTGCGGTGATGGATGCAGGTGCCATATTGTTCTATGGCCCTGCGGTGTACTGGCGTCCCGTATCCCTTATTGCTATCCCACCCGTAATGTGGAAATGAATGATGCAGCTGCACCATATGATCATCGCGGTAGGTCTTTGCTAATATACTGGCTGCTGCAATAGACGCATATATCCCATCGCCTTTAACAATACACTGGTGCGGAACCCTTTTGTATTTTTTAAACCGGTTACCATCAATCAACAATAGCTGTGGCCTTGTTTTTTTAAGTTTGTTCAGCGCCAGGTGCATGGCTTTAACGGAGGCCCACAGAATATTAAGTGTATCTATTTCTTCTTCATATACAATGCCAACGGCACAATCAATTGCTTTTTCTTCAATAAGGGGCCGGAGCTCATACCGCTCTTCAGCGGACAGTTGTTTGGAATCATTTAATAAGGGATGAAAAAAATCGCGTGGCAAAATAACTGCAGCTGCAAATACAGGCCCTGCATAACAACCCCTGCCTGCTTCATCGCAACCCGCTTCCTGCAAAACATCCTGGTATGAAATTTTTAACACGCAGCAATTCTTTGCTCAAAAATAATACAAGCCGTCGTTTAGCTGCCATTTTTTTATCCCCCGTGCTGTCAATAAAAAAATTCATGTGGGATTTGAATTGAACCCGTACCTATTATCCATTTTATTTCTCAATCTTTGTTTACCATGACAGAACTGGCCGGCTATATTATTGCTGTTGTAATAGGCATTTCACTCGGCCTGGTTGGCGGTGGCGGTTCCATTCTGACCGTACCCGTACTTGTTTATCTTATGGGCGTGGATCCTGTGCTGGCTACTACCTGGTCTTTATTTATCGTAGGTGTTACCAGCCTGGTAGGCGGCACCAAAGCATACATGAACAGGCTGGTAGACTTCAGATCGGTTTCCCTTTTTGGTATTCCGTCTATTCTTACCGTGTTTATTGCAAGGCATTTTATTTTACCGCATATCCCTGAAATTTTATTTACGCTGGGCAGCTTCCAGGTGAAAAAAGGCAGTTTCCTGATGATACTTTTTGCATTACTGATGGTAATTGCAGCCGTTTCTATGATCCGCAATTATGATAAGGATACGGTTGAAGTACAAAACATAACTGCCCGTCATGATAAAATACTTTCATTGCTAATACCCGGTTTATTTATAGGATTAATTACAGGTTTGCTGGGTGCAGGTGGCGGTTTTTTAATTATACCTGCGCTGGTATTATTTATTAAATTACCCATGAAAACGGCGGTAGGTACATCTTTGCTTATTATTGCTATCAACGCCTGTTTTGGTTTTGTTTTCAGCATCGGTCATTTTTATCTTAACTGGGCTTTATTGCTGCCTTTTACAGGCCTGGCGGTATTGGGCGTTTTTGCCGGCAGTAAAATTGCGGAACATATAAATGGTGAGGTGTTAAAAAAATGGTTTGGATGGTTTGTATTTGCCATGAGTGTATACATATTTGTGAAAGAGTTGTTCTTTTCCTGAATGCAGAAAATGGAAATATGAAAATATGGCAGTGTAATAATCTATCGCCGCACCTGGTATTTATTGGTATAAATATTGAACAACCTATTAATCATGAGCAGTTTTAAAGAAGTAATAGAATCGGGCAAACCCGTATTGGTTGATTTTTTTGCAGAATGGTGCGGTCCCTGCAAAATGATGCCTGCTATATTGCAGGAACTTAAGAAGAACATGGGAGATGATATTACCATTATTAAAATAGATGTAGATAAAAATCCGCAGGCCGCCAGCGCTTACAATATACAGGGCGTTCCTACATTGATGGTTTTTAAAAAAGGAGAGGTAAAGTGGAGGCAATCCGGGGTGGTGCCCGCTAAACAGTTGCAGCAGGTTTTGCAGCCATTGGTTGGTTAATTAACAGCCGTTCATAATACTTTAATTAATATTGCGCAGCACACACGCTGCGCATTTTTTTTAGAACTTTGGAAAATATTCATCTTTGTTATGCATTTTATAGATTGGATTAAACAACCCTGGCCCTGGTATGTGGCCGGACCATTAATTGGTTTAACGGTTCCCATATTACTTATACTTGGCAACAAAACCTTTGGCATTTCCTCTTCACTCCGGCATATCTGTGCAGCCTGTTTCCCTGCTGGTATTTCATTCTTTCAGTACAACTGGAAAAAAGAAACATGGAATCTTTTTTTTGCGGCTGGTATTGTATTGGGAAGTTTTATTGCAGCAACTTTATTAAACAATCACCAGCCTGTTTTAATAAATGTCCGGCTGGCAAGTGAATTACATAGCTACGGTATAAACGACTATCATAATTTAGTTCCAGCAGATATTTTTAACTGGCAATCACTGCTTACCGTAAAGGGTTTTATTTTGATGGTAGCCGGTGGCTTCCTGGTAGGTTTCGGAACCAGGTATGCAGGTGGTTGTACTTCGGGGCATTCTATTATGGGTTTATCTAACCTCCAATGGCCGTCATTGGTAGCCACCTGTTGTTTTATGGCAGGCGGTTTTATTATGGCCAATCTTATTTTACCTTTTATACTGCGTATGTAAATTTGAATAATGTCAGCAAAAGAAATTAAAGAAAAAGAGCATCTCCTGTTCCTGCAACAGAACACTGATTTTGAAGTTCGCTCACTGGACGATGCCGCTATAAACGAATCAGCACTATCTCACCCTGGCTGGTATAATATCAAATATGCCATTGCCGGTGTTTTATTTGGCATTTTACTGGTAAAAGCAGAAGTAATTTCCTGGTTCCGCATACAGGAAATGTTTCGCCTGCAAAGCTTTCATATGTATGGCGTTATAGGTTCAGCGGTGGTTACCGGTATTGTTTCCGTATGGCTGATAAAAAAATTTCACCTGAAAACAATTCATGGAGAGCCCATTGTTTTGCTTCCAAAGAAATTCAATAAGGGCCAGGTATACGGTGGTTTGCTATTTGGTTTTGGATGGGCTTTAACCGGAGCTTGTCCGGGTCCGCTGTTTGCACAAATTGGTGACGGTGCATCCGTAATAGTAATAACTTTATTCAGTGCCCTTGCCGGTACCTGGGTGTATGGGTACCTGCGTGAAAGATTACCCCACTAGCACTTTAAAAACCGAATGTGAAATTTTTACGCTCTATATGGTTTCCTGTTTTACTTTTTATTGCCGTTATAATTGTTGTATTAAACAAAATAACTGATTCACCACAGGTAAAAATAAACGCGGTAACCGAACCCCTCATTACAAACACTGAATGGCAGGCACCGGATCTAAAAAATCTTGGCAATGATTCAACTGCCCAATTGATCCGTTATGGAAAAGAATTGATTGCCAGTACTGCAAAATATTTAGGTCCGAGGGGAACTGTAATAGCCATTTCCAACGGTATGAATTGCCAGAACTGTCATATAGAAGCAGGTGCTAAACCATATGGCAATTGCCTTTCTGCAGTAGCATCCACCTATCCCGTATTCAAGCCAAGAAGTGGTATAAAAGAATCTGTTGAATTCAGAATTAATGATTGCCTGCAAAGAAGCCTGAATGGTGAAGCAATTGATAGCCTTAGTAAAGAAATGAGGGCCATGGTGGCATATCTTTTATGGTTGGGTAAAGATGTGCCTAAAGGAAACAAGCCAGCGGGTGCCGGTGTGCAGGAACTATCTTTTATAAAAAGAGCCGCTGACCGGGAGAAAGGCAAAACTTTATATGAATCGCAATGCAGCCGCTGCCATGGCGCTAACGGCGAAGGGCAATTGAATTTTGACAGTACTGAATATGCTTATCCGCCATTATGGGGGCCACACAGTTACAATACAAGCGCGGGTTTGTATCGTATTTCCCGGCTGGCGGCTTATGCAAAAGACAATATGCCTTTTGGAACAGCAACGCATGAAAATCCGCAACTTAGTGATGAAAATGCATGGGATGTCGCAGCGTTTATCAATTCTCAACCAAGGCCGTTAAAGAAATTCGCGAAGGATTGGCCCGACATTTCGAAAAAATCTTTTGATTATCCATTTGGTCCTTACACGGATGGTTTTTCTGAATTGCAGCATAAGTATGGTCCTTTTGATCCCATTAAGAAATAAAAAGCTGTGGCTGACCGGGTAGAAAAAAATAAATGCAGGCTGTAGTAAACAACCTGCATGTAAAGTCTTTTGTTTTTCTTATTTCTTTATCATCCTGCAAAGCAATACGTACAGCCATGTTCCTGCGCACGGCCTATGGCCCATACACCGGAAGGCACAACTTGTATACCCGGCAATAAACCAGCTATCCATTCTTTTTTTATTGTTGCCCCGTCCCCACCGGTGCCCATAGCAAGGGTTGCGCTGTGTACGGTCAGTGCCATATCACATACGCAAAACATAACGCCGCTATCCTGTAATTCATTAATGCCGATAGCAACGTCTCCTATTCCCGGCACTTTGAATTCCCCGGGTTTAGGTTTCCAGAAAGGGTTGCGTATTGCCGGCGCTTTGGTGAGATGATCATCTGCTTTAAAGTGTTCGCCCAATTTATATTTTGCCCATAATTTATCTTCCAGCGCATAAATAATTGCATCGTGGCGAAGTATTATTACTGCATTGCAATCTTTTTCTGCAGTGCCTGTAGCTGCATTGGTTAATAAGAAAACTTTGGGCCATGCAAAGGGAAAGATTTCATGGGGACGGGTAACATCAAATGCCATTTTGTGTTTTCCTTTAAGCTGGTTAAACCATTCATCAGGATCGGCAGTGGTGGTGGCAGGTAAAAAAGCTGTATTTGCCTGTAACGGAATGGGTACAGCCAGTGTTGCCATACCAATAGCGGCGGCGCCGGTAGCAATTGATCCTAAAAAGCTGCGGCGGCCATTTGACTGTGTGTGATCATGCTTTTTCATATTAGTCAGGTTTTAATGAAAATGGTGAATTGAACGACCATAAAAGGTACGACAAAAAAACAGCCAGCGGGTCAGGATTTCCATCATTAACACAAGTTGGCGGGTGGCCCCGCGCTTGTAATCATTGTTTTTAAACTAAATAAATGGTGCAGTTATTTTATAATATTTTTACCTGGCCATCCATCTTATTATTAATCAAAAAAATACAATGAAAAAAATTATCATTCTATCTGCACTTGCTATTGGTATTATATGTTCCGTACATGCTCAAACCAAACAACACAAAGTAGTTTTTGAAATTACCAGCGCTGATACCACCGAACAAATTACTGTGCTAAGGCAAATGAATAATGTTGTAAAAGATGCACCGGGTACTAAAATAGAACTGGTATGTCATGGATCGGCTATTTTTATGCTGGTAAAAGAGAAAACAGTGGTAGCAGCAGCTATGCAGGAATTAAAAAATAACTATGGTGTTGAATTTGCCGCCTGCGCCAATTCTATGAAAAAAAATAAGCTTGATAAAAGTCAGTTGGTTACAGAAGCTACCGTTGTTCCCAATGGCGTAATGGAAGTGGTAGCAAAAGAAGAAGAAGGCTGGAGTTATATTAAAGCCGGGCACTAAAAGTATTAAATACTGAGTAATAAGGCGAATGCGTCGTTGACATTTAAAAGAAAAGTGAAGCTGGATGGAATGGGCCTGTGAGGAAAGCTGCCAGCGATTAGCTTTTAACTGTGAGCCTTTTGCCAAAACAAAACAAAACAGAATTATTGTAAGAGCAATTAGAATGGACAGATCCGCAAGCCTATAGCTAATGGCGGAAAGCTAACAGCTGTTTTCCCTTTTTCTCTTTGCGCTCTTAGCTTACCTTTGCGCCGCTATGATCAATTCCCTGGCTAAAGGACAAAAAGCAGTTGCCACCTGGATATACATTGGTGTAGGTATGCTATTGATACAGGTAATATTGGGTGGCATAACCCGGTTGACGGGTTCCGGCCTTTCTATAACTGAATGGAATGTGGTTACCGGCGCACTCCCTCCTTTAAACGAACAACAATGGCTTATCGAATTTTCTAAATACAAACAAACGCCGCAGTACCAATATCTGAACGCTGATTTTACGATTCACAATTTTAAGTTTATTTTTTTTTTGGGAATGGCTGCACCGTTTCTGGGCGCGGCTGATTGGCGTGGTATTTATCATTGGTTTTTTTTACCTGCTGGTAAAAAAATACATGAAGGCTTCTATGATAAAGCCTCTGCTGATATTGTTTTTACTGGGTGCCCTGCAGGGCGCTATTGGCTGGATTATGGTAAAAAGTGGGTTAACAGATGATATGATTTATGTTAAACCCGTAAAATTGGCGCTTCATTTTGTGTTTGCACTTGTACTTATCTGTTATGCATGGTGGTTTGCATTGCAGTTGTCCGTACCTGAAGAGCAGATAGTCCTGAGCACCCCTGTTCAACGCTATACCTGGCTTATTCTTTTTGTATTGTTTTTTCAGCTTATTTATGGTGCTTTAATGGCCGGTCATAAAGCTGCAACAGCCGCGCCTACCTGGCCAACTATTAATGGCAGCTGGTTACCCCAGCATTTATTTGTGCCTGTTGTAAATTTTATAGAAAATAAAATAACGGTTCATTTTATGCACCGCGGGCTTGCCTACCTGTTGCTTTTTTTAACAATTTTATGGACGATGGCATCCAGGCGGATTGTTTCCGCTTCGATCCTTTTTCAAAAAACAAAATGGCTGCCTGTATTTTTAATTTTATTGCAGGCACTGCTGGGTATTTTAGCAGTTATTACCAGTCCTTCTATTGTTCCCAACCATTGGGTAGCATTCGATTGGCTGGCACAATTGCACCAGGTAGTAGCCATGTTGTACTTACTGGCTATGGTGTGGATGCTGTATATTATCAGGAGCCGTAAATCAGAAATTTGCGTTAAAGCGGACAGTAAACAGCTATTAGCCGGCGGCTGATTTTATATCCCGGCAAATTTTTGTACTTTACTTTTTTATTACTTACCATGAAGCAAAAAGCGCAGGCCATATTTTACTCGTTCCCTGTTCAATTACTATTGCTTCATTTCAAAAAATTTCAAATATTACTGGTTTTCTGGCTTATACTGTTTGGCGCAGTAGGTGGCGTGTTTATGAAAGCATATGGAGTTGATTCCCTTTACCTGGCACCAGAGTACCTGGGGAATGTAAATTCAGTAAGCTCCGCAATTGTGGGTATATCTGCCGGCGTGTTTATTATGAGCTGGAACATCACTACGTTTATTTTGTTTTGCCGTCATTTTAAATTTTTGGCTACCACAACAAAGCCGTTTGTAAAATTTTGTATTAACAACAGCCTGATACCGCTATTATTTTTATTGTTTTATTTTGGGCATGCAGTATATTTTAATAAATACCGCGAGCTGAATTCCAATTGGCAGATATTTGTTTTGATCAGTGGTTTCTTGTCTGGCATCATACTTATTATAGTTATTTCATTTTTATATTTCTTCCGCGCAGACCGCAGTATAACACAGCGCATGGTTACTATAATTAATCATCCCCACGAGTTTAAAACCGCTTTTCGTCCGCAGGTAGCCCTCACGAGTGGTGGCAGCCGGTTAATAAAAGTTACTTCCTATTTGAATACGCCTTTTACGGTAAGGCCCGTACGTGATGTGGCCCATTACAGCGCTTTATTTATCGATACTGTTTTTAGCCGTCACAATTTTGCGGCCATGCTGTCTGTTTTTATCGCATTTATTTTTTTGGTAACCGTTGGATTCTTCCTTGATCACCATGTTTTTCAATTACCTGCGGCGGCCAGTATCACTTTATTCTTTGCCATACTGGTAGCAGTAGCCGGCGCATTTTCTTATTTTTTGCAAAGCTGGAGCGTACCATTTTTTGTGTTGCTTATCGTGGTGCTGAATATTTTATACAGGTATGAAGTAATTGATCCCACCAATAAAGCATATGGATTAAACTATACCAAAAATATTGAACGGGCTGATTACAGCCGCGAAGGCCTGATGGCATTGTGTACACCTGCACATATAGAACAGGATAAACTGCAAATGATACAGGTGCTGGAGAACTGGAAGAAAAAGCAAAAAGAGGAAAAGCCATATTTGTTTATTATAAACGTAAGCGGGGGCGGTACACGCAGCGCTACTTTTACCCTCAGCATATTGCAGCGGCTGGATAGTTTGTGTGGTGGCAGGCTGATGGATAAAACTTTTCTTATAACAGGCGCATCGGGTGGTATGCTGGGTGCTGCTTATTACCGGGAACTGGCAAGGGAAAGATCAGAAGGGAAAAATTTATACCTATATAGCAATAAGTATGTAGATGACATTTCAAAAGACCTGCTAAACCCTACTTTTTCTTCTTTTGTAGCAAGGGATATGGCTGCACCGGCACAAAAGTTTAAAATCGGTGATTACTATTATATCAAAGATCGTGGTTATGCTTTTGAAGAAAAGCTGCGCGAGAATACGCGCAATCTCCTGGACAGGCAATTAAAGGATATTGCAAAAGATGAGCGCAGCGCCAAAACGCCACTGATGATGTTTAACGCAGTTATTACCAGAGACGGCAGGAAAATGATTATCAGTACACAACCGGTTAGTTTTTTAATGATGCCTCAATATGACAGCGCACATGCCATTGTACCCGACCCTGATGAAATTGATTTTGCCGCGCTGTTTGCAAAACAGGATCCGATGAATATGCGTTTGCTCACCGTACTGCGCATGAATGCCACTTTTCCTTATGTGTTGCCCAATGTATGGTTGCCCTCAAAACCGGTAATTGATGTGATGGATGCTGGCCTGCGCGATAATTACGGACCTGAAACCGCACTGCGTTTTACGGATGTATTTAAAGACTGGCTGAAACAAAATACCGCTGGTGTGATCATGCTGCAGATACGCGACCGAAAATCTGGTGGATGGGACGATCCTTTTGAATCAGGAGATATTTCGGAACTGGTTACAAAACCTATGCTGCTGCTGCAATACAACTGGTATAAAATGCAGGAATATAACCAGGACAATACGTTTGGGCTTATGCAGCAGTTAATGGATAATAAACTTTTCAAAATTTCATTTCAATACGCGGCAAAAACAGCCGATGCCAAAGCCGCCCTTAATTTTCATCTTACCCAAAGAGAAAAAGTAAATATACTTGAAGCGCTTGATAATGATGACAACACCAGGGGGTTTGCGTCTTTTTCAAACCTGCTGAAAAAGGACAGTGTTACGGCGAAAAGCTTCTGATTTTAATTCACTTTATTTTTAATTCGCTTTTTTATCATATGCAGCCCTGCGTATATTTTATACCGGCTGAATTAATTTAAAGCAATGGGGAATAACGCGGATAGTAAAATGCTTTGCCGTTTCTCTTGGTTCACCATCTATATGTAGTGGTGCATCATCTGTATTTTGTATGGTGAGTTTGTCTGCCTGCAAATAAATTATCCCCGATTTTTTTAAATGATGCGGATCTGCAACATGGTTACGGCCTGCAATCTGGTCCAGTATTGAAATAGGTAATTGTGCCTTGCTCATTTTTCTTACAATTACAATATCAAGTAAGCCATCAGTTAAACTTGCCCTGGGTGCAATGGTGACCTGGTTACCAAACTGGTTGCTGTTGGCAATGCTTATAAAATATGCTTCCGAAGTAAAATTGGTTTGTCCAAGATTGATTTTAAAAGAATAGGGTTTTGCCGAGAAAAAATTTTTTATTGATTGCTGTGCATAGGTAAACAAGCCACGCTTTTTCTGTTTCGCAAAATCATGCGCTACCTGTGCATCAAAACCAAGACCGCAAAGCATGCACGCAAAAGACTGGTTAATCATAAAACCATCAATATAACCGGCTTTGCCTGTAAAAGCTACCTCCAGCGCTTTTGCAGATGGCTTGGGAATTTTAGCGCTTAATGCCAGTCCGTTTCCTGAACCCAGTGGTACGATGCCAAAGTTTACACCTGTTTCCCTTAGATCGTGTACAACTGCGTTTACGGATCCATCGCCAC
Source organism: Chitinophagaceae bacterium (assembly GCA_039915085.1). Taxonomy (GTDB): domain Bacteria; phylum Bacteroidota; class Bacteroidia; order Chitinophagales; family Chitinophagaceae; genus JACMLD01. The sequence continues at coordinate 1,834 of JBDSOC010000297.1, read as the reverse complement.
CGCATATAATTATATCTGTATATTTCTCTTCTTTTATTTTTTGCTTTACAAAATGATAATCACCACTGGAAACAGTGGGCATTATTTCATACGCAGCAGCGTGCTTTTTTGCAGCAGCAGCAATAAGATCCGGCAATGGTTGCCTGGAAGCTGTACCTGAAACAGGGTTTACTAAAAAGATGAATTTTCTTGCCATTGATTAAAGTAAGAAATGCCTGATGTAATTAATAATGTCTGATTTCTTTATACGATTATACATTATTTTTATTATGCCCGTTCCACTGCAAATTCGCTGTAACATTAATTCCTGGGCGAATTTCCGCATAGGCGGTTATCACTTAGCACAACGGTCCGCATAAGTACTTAATACCTGTCACCCAATACTTACAACATAAAAATCACCACCTCAGCAAAGCGCTGGCCCAGGTAAACCCACTGCCAAACGCAGCAAGGCAAACCAAATCACCTTCTTTAATTTTTCCTTCTTCCCAGGCTTCACATAAAGCTATGGGTACAGAAGCGGCTGTAGTATTTCCAAATTTTTGAATATTATTATGCACCTGATCGTCCTTTAATCCCAATTTTTGTTGCACAAACTGGCTGATGCGTAAATTGGCCTGGTGCGGTATCAGCATATTGATATCAGTTGTTTGAAGACCATTGGCGGCAAGTGCTTCCATAATTACTTCCGGAAATTTTACCACTGCTTTTTTAAATACAGCGGGGCCATCCATGTTGGGGAAATTCTGAGCTTTGTCAACCATGGCATTGCTCATAAACATATCTGCTATTTCCGCGTCATTAAAATCAGCCAGTTTTTGTTCAGTCCAGTGATTAGCATGTGTGCCCGGATTAAACATTGCCAGTATTTCTGCACTTTCTCCATCGCTGTGCAAATGGGTACTTAATATTCCCTGGTTTGGTTTTTCTGTTGGCTGCAATACCACTGCACCTGCGCCGTCTCCAAATATTACAGATACATTTCTGCCGCGGGTACTGAAATCAAGGCCAAAAGAATGTTTTTCACTGCCTACTACCAGAATATTTTTATACATACCCGTTTTAATAAACTGGTCGGCCACGCTGAGTGCATATAAAAACCCGCTGCACTGGTTGCGAACATCCAGGGCGCCTATTTCTTTCATTTTCATGGCCCTTTGTAAAAGCACACCACAGCCGGGAAAATAATAGTCAGGACTCAGGGTGGCAAATACAATAAAGTCAATATCCTGCGGGGTAATACCTGCCCGTTCAATAGCGATAGCGGCAGCAGCTACACCCATGGTAGTGGTAGTTTCACCGGTTCTGTCTGCAAAACGTCTTTCTTTAATACCAGTACGCTCCTGTATCCAGGCGTCACTGGTTTCCATGTATTTGCTAAGATCATTATTGGTAAAAACGTTTTTTGGCGTGTACATACCAATACCGGCAATTTTACTGAGGGCCATATGACAAGCTTTTGCAGACAAATTAACGAAAAGATTACCGGCCCGCGTCAATAAGCTATTTCAGACATGGATTTATCAGCGGCAGCGAAGTACGGATTCAGGCTGTCTCATTAAAAACAAGGTGGTTTTTCAGGATAATAATATTTTTTTTAGCTTTTCAATCATTATTTTATACTATAACAGCCAACCCTTTGCACAAATATTCCGTTTAACAGAGTAAAATTGTTGAGAAAGGCTTTTGATCTTTCGTTTTTATTTATAGCTTTACTCTCCCAATATCTATTTTGCCTTACACTGGCAGATAACTGACAAACTCCTGATTTACCTTCAAACAAAGATTTTTAATATATATACTTTGTTTAATATCCTCTAAAAGCTGGTTTCTT
>JBDSOC010000260.1:0-24522 GCA_039915085.1 Chitinophagaceae bacterium | reverse complement strand
ATTGCCATTACAATAGCCGTTACTGCATCAAACGCTTCAATATCCCTGAAATCTCTTTTTTCAAAACCGGGTACGGTTATCCATTTCCATGTTTTGCCACTGTCAACACTCCTGGCAACTGTTCCATTGCTGCCGCTTGCCCAAATTGTTTTGTCACTCACCACACTTAAGCCGCGCATGGATGTTTTGTTGCCGGTACTGAGCAATTCAATGGTTTGTGCATTGACTGCAAATGAGCAGGCCAATAAAAAAACGGGGTAAATAATATTTTTCATACAAAACTGATGCGGCCAATTATCGCGCGAAGGGCTGCACACTTTGCTGGTGTGTTGCGCCCTTTCAGGGCTGGTATTAGTACACCGCTTATTTTTATTTATACAAATAAACAAATCAAATTTTATATGGCCATTATTCGTAATTAAAGTGTTCGTATGGTATTTCCACATTTCTAAATTCATCACATTAGAGAAGGCCAGCCTGGCGCTACTCGCTTCTTAATGATGTTACCGGGTTTGCCACTGCTGCTTTTATAGCCTGAAAACTAATGGTAACGATGGCTATCAAACATGCTGCTCCTCCTGCTAAAGCAAATATCCACCAGCTGATGGGAATGCGGTAGGCATAATCCTGCAGCCATTTGTAAATGGCAAACCAGGCGAGTGGCCATGCAATCACGGTAGCAATCAATACGTATTTTAGAAAATCTTTCGACAGCATTGTAGTAATATTCTGAACGGATGCGCCCAGTACTTTTCTGATGCCTACTTCTTTTATCCTTCTTTCGGCGGAATAAGAGGCGAGCCCAAACAAACCAAGACAGGATATAATAATGGCAAGGGTGGCCAGTACTGCCACTACACTGCTTACCTGGGTGTCTGCGCGGTAAACTTCTGCAAAATGTTCATCCAGGAACTGGTATTCAAAAGGGTGATCAGGAAAATTTTCTTTCCATACTGATTGAATAAACGGAATGGCATTGGCGGCTTTGGCACCATTGATCTTTACAGAGAGGTTGCTGAAACCCCATTCTTTCTGGTTGTACATAAACATGGTTTCAATCTTATAGTGCAGCGAATTAAAATTGAAATCTTTTGCTATACCAACAATGGTACCCAGGGAATCATAACCAAAATGTTTGCCCAGCAAAGAAGAAGTTGTTGCTTTGGGGTAATCTTTTAGTAATTCTTTTGCCAGCGCTTCATTAATGATATATTCTTTTCCATTTAGTGTAGGATCGGTTGAGAAATTTCTGCCCAGTATTACTTTCAATTTATACATTGTAAGGTAATCATGGTCCACGATCAACTGGGTAGAGGTAAGTTCTCTTTTTGGTCCGTCGCCCCAGAAAGCAATACCAGTTTGATCAAGATGACTTCCCAATACATCCTGCGCAGCTGTGACACCCTGCACCAGTGAACTGGCCAGCAATTGCTGTTTTACACGATCAAATTTTTTATTGGTAATGCCATCCAATGGTATGGTAACTACCTGGTCGCGGTTAAAACCGGCATCATGCGATTGCATAAAATTTAATTGCCTTACTGCAAAAATAGTAGCAATCATAAGAAAGATAGCGCTTGCAAACTGGCCAACTACCAGCACGTTTCTCAGCAATGATTTATTATGGCCGCTGTTGGAAGATCCTTTTAATACTTTCACAGGTATAAATGAAGACAGGTAGGCAGCAGGGTAGAGGCCGGCCAGAATACCTACCAGTATGGCTCCGGAAACGATGGTTATGAACACTGCGCCGTTGGTAAAAAATTGTAAATCAAGATGCCGCTGGCTCAGGTTGTTTACATAAGGAAGAAACAATTTTACCATCAGCACCGCAAGCAGCATTGCAATAAGCGAAAGAATGACAGATTCACTGATAAACTGGGTTGACAATTGCCAGCGGCTTGCGCCAATTGTTTTTCTGATCCCTACTTCTTTTGCCCTTTCAGCAGATCTTGCCGTAGAGAGATTCATAAAATTGATGCAGGCTATCAGCAGGATAATAATACCAATGACGAAAAATATATTCGTATATTTTTTATCAAACTTCTGGTAATTGAGATAATCAAGGCCTATATCTGTGGCACCTGCATGCACTTCTTTAAGCGGCAATAAAAAAAGTTCGTAGAAACTGGCCGCATCGGGGTTTCCATTGGCAGTCATGTATTTTTTAAGATAGGCAGGAAATTTCTTTTCGAGTGTAACTGTATTTGTACCCGGTGCCATCTCAAAATAGGTATCCAGCCAGTTGCCGCCCCAGTTAGTAAACATCCATGGCTTATAAATAGTACTGAATGTAAACAATGCATCAAATTGCTGCTGCGAGTTTTGCGGCACATCTTTCATTACCCCGGTCACTACAAAAGTGGTGGTATCTCCCGCATAATGCGTAATGGCTTTTCCCATGGGATCTTCATTGCCAAAAAGTTTTTTGGCCGTTGTTTCTGTAACAATCGCGCTGTGTGGTTTTTCCAGCACGGTAGCCCTGTTGCCTTTTATTAAAGGATAATCAAAAATTTGCAAAAAAGTAGAATCAACAAAATAAGTGAAGGGGAGATAAATACGTTTTTCCGCAAAAGTCATCTGGTATTTTTCCTGCCAGCGCACCCTTGTAAAATTTTTTATTTCCGGAAACTCATTTTTCATTGTTGGCCCCATCGGGAACATAGACAGTCCAACCTTTTGTGAAGCGACCATGCCCGGAAACTTCTGAACTTCATTTAACCGGTAAACATTTTTTTTATGGAAATTGTCGAAGCTTTTTTCATACAAAACAAAGAGCATTATCATGATGCACGCTGCAATGCCAATAGCAAGACCTGCTATATTAATGGCAGAATACACTTTGTTTTTCCAAAGATTGCGAAAGGCGATTTTAAAATAATTCTTAATCATAGAAAAAGCTTTGAGCGTTGAATTGATGTATTGACTAATCTTTTTATTGTTTCTTTGGTTGAATGATTCTTGTGGAACCAGCATTTGTTCTTTAATTATCATCGTTGGTCACTCCCTTGTACGGCAAAATCTTTAATGAACCCCGGCCTTAAATTGAAGCTTCTCATATTTTCAATGCATGGTTGCCAATCGTGAATCTCCCGCCTGCATTCTCTAAACAATCCCACGAAGAGGCACCTCTAAACAACGGAATTGGAGAGGTGCTGGGAGGTAAGGCTTAGTCCGCTTTTAAACTTTTCACCGGGTTAAGTATAGCGGCTTTTATTGCCTGGTAGCTTACTGTAATAAGAGCAACCAGCAATGCAAAGCATCCTGATATTAAAAATGTCCATATAGTAATATTTACCCTGTAGGCAAACCCTTCCAGCCAGCGGCTCATCATCCACCATGCAAGTGGCCACGAGATCACAGTTGCCAGCAATACCAACTTTATAAAGTCCTCGGTAAGTAATAAAGTAACATTATAAATTGAAGCGCCCAGAACTTTACGTATACCCACTTCTTTAATGCGTAATTGAGCTGAATAAGCAGATAAACCGAACAATCCAAGACATGAAATAAATATGGCAAACGCTGCAAAGGCCTTAAACACCGTGCTCATACGGTTTTCAGAAGCATACAATTGGTTTAATTTTTCATCAATAAATGAATACGTAAACGTACTGGAAGGGAAGAGTTGTTTTATATTTGATTCCATGAACTGCAGGGTCTGCGGCACCTGGTTTGGCTGAACCTTCAGCAGCAGGTAGTTTGTTTTGTATGGATTGTATTCTATTACCAGTGGCTCAATGGACGCATGCAGAGACGCGAAATTGAAATCTTTTATGAGGCCAACAATATCCCCGGTGTCGTTGTCAAGAACAACGCGCTTACCCAAAGGATCTTTTAGCTGGAATGCTTTCACTGCAGCTTCATTCAGAATAAATTCATGGTTTTTTATATCAGGGAACTGGGGGAAAAAATTTCGCCCGGCTTTTAAAGGAATTTGAAGGGTTGTTAATAATTTATCATCACCCCATAAAGCACGCGCTGAACCCGGAATATTTTCGTTTTCAGCAACAGACAACTGTCCAAATCCATACATGCCAAACCGTTCGCCCGGTAGCGTAGAAATGATGGAGTGACTGGCAATGGCTTTATTTTTTTTTATATTATCAGAAAGGAATCCAAATTTACTCCACATATCGTTGTACATGGTCACCGCTACCAACTGCTCTTTATTAAAACCCAGGTACTGGTTATGAAACAATTTCATTTGCCGGTAAATAATAACCGTGCTGAAAATCATAAACACAGAAATAACGAATTGAAAAACAATCAGGCCTTTTCTTACCGTATTCACAGATGAGGCCGTATTCTTTTTACCCTTTAATGAATCAATAGGATTGAAACCCGCGACAAACCAAGCAGGATAAAATCCGGCCAGGAGACCAATAATTGCTACCAATGAAAGGATGATGAAAAAGTTTGTTAGTGTGAGTGTATTTTGAAATTGAATATCTTTTGATGTAAGGTTATTATAAAATGGAATGATGCTCTTAAATAAAATCACAGCAATGATGGCAGCAATAAGAGTAATCAGCAATGATTCTCCCAGGAACTGGCGCACCAGCTGCATCTTGGTACCACCGGCAACTTTTCGTAATCCAATTTCTTTCATGCGGTTAAAAGCTTGTGCAGCAGATATATTAATAAAGTTGACTGCAGCTATCAGCAGTATGAATAATGCAGCTATTGAAAAAATGTAGATATAGGTAATATCACTGTTGGGAGATAACTCTTTTTCCAGTTTGGAATGCAGGTGGATGGAAGTAACAGGTTGAAGCATTAGTTTCCTGTTGGCAAGAATATCTTCTCGTTTTTCACCTGCTGCTTCAAAGAACTTTACCAGGAATGCGGGAGATTTTTTAGCTATGGTTGTTTCTGATTGTTCTTTTTTAAGCAATACATAATTGTAAAAGCCGGACCAGCCGCGATTTTCCAATGACCGCTGATCAAGGTATTTGGTAATGGTAGTCATAGAAACCAGGTAATCAAATTTTAAATGGGTGCGAAAGGGAAATGATTTAATAACACCTGTCACTTTTAAAGGAATTTTTTTTACATCGTCCTGCAGCGTCTTACCCACCGGATTTTCTTTGCCAAAATATTTCTTTGCCATTTCTTCTGTAAGCACAATAGCATTCATTTGCGACAAAGCTGTAGTTTCATCGCCTGCTGTAAATTGAAGATCGAATACATCAGTTGCGGTTGAATCTGCAAAAAGTCCTCCTTTCTCTTCAAATCTTTTAGTTTGATTATCCGAAGGCGTATAGCTAAATACCTGGTAAGGAAAAAGACGGTGGAAGCGGACAATTTTTTCTATTTCAGGAAGGTACTGTTGCAGCGCTACACCCATTACAGGACTGGTGGCAGCCCAATGCCGGGTATCTTTTCCAATGCCTTCTAATGTAACCCTGAAAATGCGATCGGCTTTTGTAAAGCCCTTATCATAACTCAGTTCCTCTTTTATATGAAAAATAATAAGCAACGCACAGGCAATGCCCAATGAAAGTCCAAGTATATTGATGATTGAAAAGACTTTGTTTTTCCGGAGATTCCGCCACGCAATTTTTAAATAATTTTTTAGCATAAAGTATATTATTTGGCGTTATGGGACGAAAAGCCAGTAAGCATCAATAATATACTAATAAAAGTGCCACACTTATAGTTGTTTGATAATCAATTACTTATTGAGTAACAATGCCTTATAATTGCACGCTTTTGATACAAATAGTGTTCGCTTCTGAAAATCAGTGACTCGTCCTAAAATTGCTGTAAGGAGTTTTTAATAAATCCTGCTATTCCTATACATGTCAGCGGAGATTTGGCTGAGTGATATATTTATGGCTAAGATCGGTATTTTCTTCACTATGAAGTTCAATTTTAGAAAGAGGGCCAGGGGGTGTACTTATAAGCTTTGTGAATATCGGTAATAGTATAACGATTATAATTGCATTTGCTTCAATTGATTGTTATAAACATACTGCTATACATTTTATAACAGCAGTGCCTGTAAGGGATGGAATTATTTATAGAAAAAAAATTGTAGCTGGTAATTTTTTTTAAATAAATGCGTTTATGTTCATGAATAATTAATTTATTCACAAGTATTAACAGTTTATTTAAGATTACACTTGCATCTTACATTTTTATAGCTTACTTTTGCAGCGTCAATTTGAGCAATAAATAGTTCGTACGTACTACTACAGGGTGATAAAAGCTTGACCATACTTCTTACTAACGATTCTTAGGTGTTTTCTTCCCGTGTGCTCAAAAAATTAAATTGTAATAAACAAAAAAAATCAAATATTATGAACAGTGATGTTATGCCATCCCGTGTACAGATGGAACCTATCCTATTGCAACAACTGGTTACTGAAGTAAAAGAAACAATAGCTACAGGCGTTAAAGTGCCTGAAACCTCAAAATCCTCCTCCTTTAAGGCAATTAATTTTTGGAACATTCAAAGAAGAGGCAAGTATGCAAACTATGGTACAAAAAGAAAAAAGAATACAACTTTATCTCTTACCCATGTTTCATTCTAATATAAAAACTTTCTTTTACAAATAGAGAACACCGGCACTTGCGTGACCGGTGTTTTTTTTGCATATTTATGAAAGTGAAGTATAATATATTCTGAAAATTGTAAATGCTACCGGAGAGATACTGCGGAAAATTTAAAAGCGATGTTGAGAACGGCCTCAGAAAAAGAACAATTCAATAAAGATGTTGATTGCGATTTTATATGAATAATATATGATTAATGGGTAACAATGAAATCTATAAACCGGGTTATGCCATTGTTTTTAAAAAAATCTATTCAGGTTGAATATTGCGCGATAAGATCACCAACTATTTTTCAGTAATATGTCTGCAAAATAATTGGGAGAGAATAAAAACGATAACCAGGATAGATCACGCCAGTCTTTCCGGAAGTGTTGATAAAGAAAACCGCATTCCAAGAAAGATTGCCTGTAGCAGGCTGAAGCGCCTTGCCTCCGATTTTAAAATGCTAAAAACCGGTTTCCTGTACTTAAAAGCTTTCAGATAAGCGATTGAATCACCCCCTCCGGGTAACTCATTGATTTTATATAGAATAAATCGTCTTCTCATGAAAATAGGGTAAGAACAGGCTTTTTAGTTATATCCCGGGTAAAACTACAATAAGCGTCTTTTTAAGCGAAAACACTTAGACGAACGATAAGGATAACCCGATGGATGCATGCAATTTTTCTTTTTCCGTTTGTGGGGAGGAAACTGGCAGGAAATCCCTGGCCCATTTTAAAGGCAGGATTTTTTATAATAAAGAGATTGATAATTACCTGATTACATTATATCCATGCCTTTTGCAAAGGCTGTGCATTGAAAAGGTAGAATGAGTGTAAGCCATTCCCAATGCAGGTAAATAGCGGCAATCAATGCTGCTGTTGAAGCAAAAAATAATAACCACCATAACCCTGTATTCTTTTTCTGTGTTTCCATGCTATTAATTTTGTGCGAAAATAAGGCAAAAATGCAAAAATTTGGCACTTCTTCAGCAAAGTAATACCTCTAAATTCTAATATAGTGTAATAATTACGCAAAACATGTTTTTGTGCTATTTTCGCCCTTCTCTAAATCTACAGGTAAATGAAGCTCCATTTTTATGTACGTTTTCATACAAAGACAGGTGAGTCACTGGGCGTATCAGGAAATATAGCAGAATTAGGTAATGATGATCTGTCAAAAACGCTGCCTATGACCTGGCTCAATAACGACTTCTGGCAGGTTACAGCCGAAGTGGATATTTCAAAAATTGCCCGGATTCATTATAAGTACATACTTACTTACGCAGATGGATTCAAGGTGGTGGAATGGGGAAATGACAAAGAGATAGATATCAGCAAAAGCGGTATAGAAGAAATACAATTGGTTGACAGGTGGAATTATTCAGGGGATTATGAAAATGCTTTTTTTACTGCCCCGTTTCAGGAGATCCTGTTAAAAGAGGATGAAACAAAGTTTACTCCCAAATCTCCTAAATTATTCACGCATATTTTTAAGGTAAAAGCGCCGCTGCTTCAAAAAAATGAAGTGATTTGTTTATGCGGTAGCAGCCCTGCACTCGGAGATTGGAATATTGAGTCAGCTATTCTGTTAGGTAAAGATGGCAACTGGTGCTCGGCAAAAATTAATATACCGAAGGAGTCTTTTCCGCTATTGTACAAATATGGTGTGTATAATATCAGGGAAAAATATTTTGTGCGGTTTGAGGATGGTGAGAACAGGTTTCTTTTTGGTGATGCGGTAAATAAAATAACCATTTTGCATGATGGTTTTGTGCAGTTACCCAACAGTACCTGGCGCGGTGCGGGTGTGGCCATCCCTGTTTTCAGCCTGCGCAGTAAAGATAGTTTTGGCACGGGTGAGTTTAGAGATATAAAGCTACTGGCAGACTGGGCAAAGAAAACCAGGCTCAGGCTGATACAGTTATTGCCGATCAATGATACTTCCGGCACAAATACAAATATTGATTCTTATCCATATTCGGCTATTTCTGCTTTTGCCCTGCATCCCATTTATATAAACCTGGAAGAAGTGGCCGGCAAGAAATATGCGGCTATTACAAAAGTGCTGCGTAAAAAGCAAAAAGAGTTAAATGATCTGCCCTACCTGGATTATGAGCAGGTAATAAAAATCAAACTTCCGGCACTTAAAGAATTATATACTGTACAAAAAGAAGAATTTCTTTCTGATGAGGGTTTCCTGGGGTTTTTTGAGACAAATAGAAGCTGGCTGGTACCCTATGCAGCATTTTGTTACCTGAGAGATAAAAATGGTACTTCCGATTATACGCAATGGAAGATTTACAGTAATTATAATAAAGAAGCCATTGAGAAATATGTTTCTCCCAAAGCAAGACATTATGACCAGATAGCATTGCAATATTTTATTCAGTACCACCTGCACCTGCAGTTAAAAAATGCCACTGATTATGCCCGTAAAAACGGTGTAATAGTAAAAGGCGATATACCCATTGGAATTGGCCGCAATAGTTGTGATGCATGGATAAATCCGGCTTTGTACAATATGCATCTTCAGGCAGGTGCACCACCAGATGGATTTGCTGTAAAAGGGCAGAACTGGGGTTTCCCTACTTATAACTGGCAAAAAATGGAGGAGGATGGTTACGCCTGGTGGAAACAACGCTTCGATTCCATGAGCAAATATTTTGATGCTTTCCGCATCGATCATATTTTAGGATTTTTCCGCATCTGGTCGATACCTATTAACGAAACTGAAGGTATAATGGGACATTTTGTGCCTGACACTCCTGTACACATTAACGAATTTAATGAACGCAATATTTGGTTTATCCGCCAGCGTTATACCCAGCCTTTTATAACAGATACAGTACTGGAAGAAATTTTTGGGCACGGTGCAACCAACATAAAAGAAAATTTTCTTATTGCTGATAATACCGGTCAATACCAGCTTAAAGAAATAGTTGATACACAGCGTAAGGTGGAACAATATTTTGCAACACAGGAAGCAGGTGAAGACAATAACAAAATAAAACAGGGTTTATTCGATCTTTTGTCCAATGTAATATTATTTGAAAAAGAGGGAAGCGGTGGAACGCAGTTTCATTTTCGGTTTGCGATGGAAACTACTTCATCTTTCCGTCATCTTGAATGGCATACACAACAGCAATTGAAAGATTTGTATATTAATTATTTCTTTCACCGGCAGGATTGGTTCTGGAAGAATGAAGCAATGAATAAATTACCCGTATTAAAAGCATCAACCAATATGCTGGTATGCGGAGAGGACCTTGGAATGGTTCCGCCCTCGGTGCCGGATGTAATGCGGCAACTGGGAATACTGAGCCTGGAGATCCAACGCATGCCTAAAGATCCCCAGAAAGAATTTTTTCATCCAAATGATGCACCTTATATGTCTGTAGTAACCCCATCAACGCACGACATGAGTACTATACGCGGCTGGTGGGAAGAAGACAGCGTTAAAACACAGCACTTTTTTAATTATGAACTGGGACAGTGGGGGAATGCCCCGGCTGTTTGTGAACCATGGTTGAACCGCGCCATTGTGTTACAGCATTTATATTGCCCCGCTATGTGGGCAATATTCCAGTTACAGGATCTGCTGGGTATGAGTGAAACGCTGCGGAGGCCCAATGCGGCTGATGAAAGAATAAATATACCTGCCGATCCGAAACATTACTGGAAATACCGGATGGATATAACGCTTGAGCAATTGCTAAAAGAAAAAGATTTTAACCATGAACTTAAGCAGTCCGTTCAGGAATGCGGAAGGTAATTTTATTTATTCGTTCTACACTATACTGTCTTAATCTTGCCAGCTCCACCCGAACCGGCGGATTGTTATCTTCAGGTGTAAGGCATTTTATCATGTTGTCTTTTACTGCATTTTTTTGAGGTGGATTTTCTACAAAAAAGCTGTTTAATTGTTAACCTGAATATTTTTAAATACAGGCATTATTTTTGTTTATATATTAAATCAAGTCTCCACTTTTAAAAAAATAAATTTTATACAATGAAAAAGTTAATCTTAGGAATGTTTTTACTTGCAGGTGCCGCATCTTTACATGCTCAGGATTCAACAAAGCATAAAATGCAGCACAAAAAAATGCAGGGAGATTCTACCATGCATAAAATGAAATCTGATTCTACTATGCATCATAAGGCTGGTAAAATGAAAAAAGACAGTACAAAATCATAGTCTAAACTATAATTTACTTTTATGAAAGGGTGTCGTATTCAATACGATACCCTTTTGTATTTAACAGATATAGACAAATGTTTTTATTTTACCGGTTGGCTGTTGAGCCACATGATAGCTGCAGCCCTTGCAGGATCTGCAGCACCCGGATGCGTTTCCCTGGTAATGGTTTCATCGGGTATAATGCTGCCTTCACAGATTTTACCCGTACGGTCAGCTTCCATGCATACAGTTAATACAAGCATAGAGTTGTCAGATAAAGTATAAGTAGCATTGGCGGTAGTATAACCGGCTGTTGGTTCTCCATAAAAATACACCTGTTCCTTTCCCTTAAACGCCAGGGCAATAATTTCTCCGGAACTTACTGTTCTATGCCCTGTTAAAACGATAATTGATTTTTTATCTCCTTTAATTTTATAGCCCTTACTTGATCTGCACCGTACATATTTCCCCTGGAAAGCAACTCCATCCGTATATATAATGGGTATTTTTTCCCTGGCATTTACAAAATAACCACATACACCGTTACCAAGCAACGGCCCGATGCCAGCCAGCATGGGCCAGCAATTGCCTCCTGTATTTTTTCTCAGATCAATAATCCATCCTTTCGGATCTTTTTCATCGAGCGTAGCAATTAATTGCTGCAGGCTATCTGCAATAAGTGTACATATAGCTGAGTCAGTAGTGCTCACCCAGGGCACTGTTATGTAAGCAATGCCATCTTCAGGCATTTCTCCTTTTATATCTCCAACCAGTTCTGTAATGGAAGGTTTTTTGTGTATACCAGCAGTGTCATAATTGTATACGGCTGCTTTAGCCGGCGGCATAATAAAGCTATGGGTTTCATTAAGCTCTTTGAAACACCAGCTTATAATATCATAGGTCTCGTTGCAATTACCAGAACTGGCAAGCCTTTTTTTGGCAGAACCTATCAGGCTAGCCCATTCAACAGTATTTTTCCGGTAATAATTTTTTTGCATAAAAACAAAAGCCTCATCAAGCAGGCCATTCGCTTTTTTAAGACAAGTGGAAAGAGCAACAGTATCAGTATTGGTTAAAACCTGGCTGTAAACAGTCTGCACGCCGGTAAAAAGGAGGAAAACAGTAAATAATAATAGTCGCACAGGCAATGTATTTGTTGTTTACTATTGTACCCGTAAAAGCAGTAAGATGCGGCAAAGAAAAATTTCCATAAGAGCAGATCATTCGGGGAGACTGCCGGCTGAATTTATCCAAAAAGAATATTTATTTACCTTTTTGCATGTTAGCGCTGAAAAAAATTTAAATTAGTAAACTATTTAGTTCCAGGAACCATCTATACATAAATTAACAAATTAACCATGCAGCATTCAAGAAGAAGTTTTATTAAACATTCAGGACTAGCACTGGCAGCAGCCAGCATATTACCAGGTAATATTTTTGCAGAAACTGCTGCCCGGGAAACGTTGGGTATACAACTTTATTCTGTAAGGGATGATATGAAAAAAGACCCGGCCGGAACGCTTAAGAAGCTTGCCGGTATTGGATATAAACATGTGGAACATGCCAATTATATTGATCATAAGTTTTATGGATTTACGCAAAAGGAATTTAAAACATTACTGGATGGACTGGGTCTGAAGATGCCCAGCGGACATACCAGGATGAATGCAGAACATTGGGATGCAGTAAAAAAAGATTTTACAGATGAATGGAAGAAAACAGTAGCTGATGCAGCGGCTATGGGCCAGCAATATGTTATTAGTCCATGGCTTGATGACAGCCTGCGTAAAAACTACGATGACCTGGTACGTTATATGGAAGTATTTAACAAAAGCGGGGAATTGTGTAAAAAATCCGGGATGAAGTTTGGTTACCATAACCATGATTTTGAATTCAGCGTAAAATTGAATGATACAACTGTTTTTGATATCATCCTTCAAAATACAGATCCTTCGCTGGTGATGCAGCAACTTGATATTGGCAATATGTACAATGCAGGTGCTAAGGCGCTTGATGTTGTTAATAAATATCCCGGCAGGTTTATCTCCATGCATGTAAAAGATGAAATAAAAATTGATGGCCAGCATGAGCCTTACGAAAGCACTATCCTGGGTAAAGGCATTTTGCCGGTAAAAGAAATAATAGATCTTGGTAGAAAATCCGGTGGCACTACGCTCTTTATTATTGAACAGGAATCTTACCAGGGCCTGGCACCAATAGATTGTGCAAAGGAAGATTTAAAAGTTATTAACGCCTGGGGATACAAGTAAGAATGCGGGGTCTGAAGTTTAAAGTTTTTGTGCCTGGGTATAGTTGCTGTAAAAGTAATGCCAGTAGCAAAGCTTTAAACTTTAGACCTGAATTTTAACCTGTGGGGTAGCAGCATATTGCTTTACTTCTTCATGTATAAACCGAAGTTTTTCTATAACTGCTGCCGAAATAATAAATGGATAGAAGTCCTGGTGCCCCATGCTGCGATTTAAACTGTTGACCGCAAATGTTAACGGCAGCCACATTTTTATGATCTCATCAAAATTATTAATGGTATAAGGATCCTGGCTGATATTGGCCTGCAGGTGCTGATCGTCATTTGCTTTTCTTGGATTAACGGCAATGCCAAATGAGTAGGCAGTCTCCAGCGTATCCATCATATGAAGAAAATGCGCCCAGGTCTCGGCCCAATCTTCCCAGGCATGTGAAGTGGCATATGGACTGATAAAATGATTGTTCCAGTCGGCAGGTGCACCGTTTTCATAATATTGTTCCAGTGCTTTACCGTAGTCGGTTGAATCATCTCCAAAAACTTTCCTGAAATTTTTGAGACCCGTGTTGTTATTATTAAAAAATACTTCCCAATAATAGTGTCCTATTTCGTGGCGAAAATGCCCCAGCAATGTACGGTACCTCTCCCCAAGATCTAATTTGTGTTTTACCCTGAGCTTTTCATCGGCTTCCTCAATATTTAGCGTGATGACACCGTGATCATGCCCTGTCATTACTTTATTTTTGGGATCAGTATCAGCCATAAAATCAAAGGCAATTCCGGTTTCTTCTTCACCTTCCTTACTTATCACTGGCAGCCGCAGGCGTAACAATGAATAAACAAGGCGGTGTTTCGCTATTTCAATGCGTTTCCAGCGTTCAACATTTTCTTCATTATCAAGAGTTGGAATGGTTCGGTTTAAGTCACAGGCTATGCAAAATCCGGCTGCCTGATCTGCTGGTATGAGCCAATTGCAGGTTGCAAATGTGGAATTATCGCAGTAACGATACTTCTTGTCTCCGTTATTAATATCAAGAAATTCTTTTTCATTGGAAGGGGACAGTGTTATCATCGATAATTTCCGGGCATCAAAACCAACTGCTGAGCTGCAATTAAGGCAAACTGTATTTTCAAAATATAAAAGGTTCTGGCATTTCGCGCAGCTATAGAGTTTCATCTTTTCTATGGATTATTTGTTTGAGAGCAGGTGTAACAATATCCATACCGGAAGAATGTAAAGACAATAAGGTTTAATGAAAAAAAAAGGTGCCGGGCGAATGCCATTATTACCTCACCCCCCTTGCTGAAAGACATGGGCCAGAACCTTTAACTATAAATTGTCTCATTGAACCTGGCATCTTTTACCTGGCAACAAAAATTTTCTGCTACTTGTTTTCTTCGTTGCTCCAGGAATTATTGGATTCATCTGCATCCATAAAAATACCGCCATTTAACCGCAGTGTTTTTATTTTCTTTTTCGTTTCAATATTTACCATGGTTTCTTTCTGATTATTGCTCCAGATAGCCGGTGATTGGTGAAAGATTTCTGTACTACCGTCTGTATAATTTACTGTTACATCTGCCGGTGCGGGAAATCCGCCAATATTTTTTATTGTAAGCGAATAACCTGTAGCAGACGTGGCTACCTGCTGTACTGCAAAATCAATATGATTATTTGTAAAAAACCAGTTTGTCCAGAACCAGTTAAGATTTTTGCCGGAACTTGTATTGAATGAATAAAAGAAATCCCATGGAACAGGATGTTTGCCATGCCAGTGATCAATATATTCATGTAAACATTTTTTAAATAATTCATCGCCCAGCAGATCTTTCATTGCCAGGTAACCGAGCGAAGGTTTACCATATGCATTGTTACCATACGCGGCGCCTCTTAATACATTAGCCGGCGTAATAACAGGCAGGTCTTCTTCAGCTGAAGGATCATTAGCCCATGTATTTACCCTGAAACGTTTGTAAAATTCTTCCGCCCTGGCGGTTCCCAGATCATCGCGACCAATGAGCAGTTCAAAGGTGGTGGCCCATCCTTCATCCATAAAAGCATACCGTGCTTCATTGATGCCCATATAAAATGGAAACCAGGTATGCGCAATTTCATGTTCGGCAACAAACCTTGAAAAACTAAGATCCGCCTGCGATCCATCATTTACCATCATTGGGTATTCCATGTCTGCATAACCCTGGAAAATCGTTGTCTTGGGATATGGATAAGGCAACCCCGGCCATTTATGCGATAACCAGTCAAGAGAATGCCGGCCAAATTCCACCATGCTATGAAAATCTTTGGCGGTATCGTTATAAGCTGCCTGCACGCTGGCACGGCGGCCGGTAGCATCATCAACCATTACGCTGGATGCATCCCAGGTAAAATGATCACTTATACCCAGTGCAACATCAGTAATATGATTCGCAGTCCACCGCCAGGTATTAAACTTATTGTGTGCCGTTATTTTTTTTGCCGCCAGTTCCTGTGCTGTTGCAATCTTTATAATGGCATCTGTTGTCATAGATGCTGTTAATTTCTTCGCAACTGCGGGTTGTAATACTTCATTTGTATTTTGCAGTGTGCCGGTAGCCCATACAATGTAATTATCCGGAACTTTTACATTGAGGGTATAATCATTAAAATCGTTATAAAACTCCTGCTGGTCAGTAAAGTCAAGTCTGTCCCAGCCATAGTAATCATCATATACAGCCACACGGGGATAGAAATAAGCCAGGAAGAAAGTAGTTGAATCAATCATGCCTTCACGATTACTCTGGTAAGAGACATCGTAATGCCAGTTAAAAGAAAGCTTTACGGAATCGTGGGGCAATAATATATTGGGTAATTGTATGTCCTGCCATGTAAAATGCCCCTGAGGTTCTTCCCATTCAACTGGTCTTTCATTAATAGTTAGTCCATCAATCTGAATGCCATTGGTAAAATAGGCATCGCTTACATCGGTATAACGAAGCGCATTGGGTTTGTGAATATTAAGTATGAGTTTAATGACAAGGTTGTTAAGTGTGCCCGGACTATTGTTAATATAGGTAATGTCTTCTGTTCCTTTTATGGTACGGTTGGGTGGTTCGGCAGTCACAGTTATATTATAACGGCCAAAATTCTGCCAATATTTTTTGCCGGGCAATCCATCTGCGGACCGCGTGCCATTTTTATAAGCTTTTTCAATATTGCGTGGCATATACAGAGACTGGGCATCAGCCGGTACAAGCGTAATAATTAGCAGGATAGCGGAACAGAGAAATTTAATCATAGCTACTATTTAAGAGACAAGATAAAATAAAGCGGATAATGCAATACACAGAATTATACAAATGGTGAAACCCGCGCTAAACAAGTTTTTTTATTTCTTTTAAATAATCATATTGTTCATCTTCATGAAAGCCGGCTATGGCAATATTGATTTTTTTTAGCTGCGCCTGGTACAGGTTCATAAGGACTATACTCGTATCAAAGCGGATACCAGAATTTTTTAGTTTCTGACAAAAATAAATCAACAATGCTGCTTCTGCCTGTTTGGAGCCGGTATAGCGGATGTGCTTACCTGTAATACGCAATATTTTGCGCAGGCTTTTTTTTGCAAAATACAAATGACTGATATTGATTTCTGCGAACTGAAGATCTATTTCTTTTTTTACGCTTTCAATATAAGCGGCCATGTCATTTTCTTCAAATAACAGGTAGGAGAGCAGTTCTTTATTGTCTTTTTTATATTTGGCAAGTAACAGGCACAATTCTGCCAAACGCGCAGGGCGAAGGTTGCCTAATTCATTTTTAACTTCACTGATGCTGGCTGCTTTCATAAATTATATACTGATGCGGATTGCAATATATTACCGGTTTCGCAATATAGCATGATATTTTATACAGAATCAGACCTGGTTTTTTGCAGAGAGATTGATATGCCCGCAATATGATGAGCAGAAACATGACCAGAATGACGGCAGCGTTATTAATTGCTGGCGGACTACACCAATCACTATTTGTAACCTTCCATGCCACCAACAATATGCCCGTAATTAACCAGTAATTCTTCACCGGCTTCAATATTGGTCAGTGCTTCAAATTCCTCTCCGTCATTAACAGAAATAATATTGGGTGTGTGAGAATGATTCAGGTAATTGACAAGATCCATTAATTTAAATCCATAATCCGGAACGTAATAATTCTCCTCATCAAACAGGCAATAGGTTTCAACAATATCCTTTGCATGATGCGGCAATAATTCTACTTCGGCAATAGGAAGTTTAATCCATTCTCCTGCACCACGCGAAAAGATGTTTCTGCAACCCTTTGGTATATCCCTGATAGCAAAAACCCCGATGCCATGAACGCCTGATGGTCTTAACATTACATAAGTTTCTTCTTTTAGCTGTGACAGTAATGCTTCTTTGGTCATAAAATGGAGTAAGTTAAATGTTTAATATAGGTGCATTTTGCAATCTATAAAATAAAATGATTGCAGGAATGAAGGTTTTTTACGCAGTATGCCAAACCATTTACCATTCACCCGGGCAAATCTAATTAAAAACGGGCGCGTTTATGCGATTGTATAGGTTGAGGCCGTATAAATAATCGGGGTAATTACATGGAGCCGTGTAAACTTACTATATGACGTGTTTTACAAAATATATTCCTCTCAAATACGTTGATAAAGTGTCAGGTGCCCTAATGGGTGTGAATAACTTTTCTTATTGAAAATTGCATTTAAGTCAAAAAATTATTACATGAAAAAGATCCTTGTTTTTTCTATTATGTTAATGGTATTTGGTGTTTTATCTGCCCAAACAAAAACTGCAAAACCAGCTGCTAAAAAAACGGCAGCAACAAAAGGTAAAAGAGTTACTAAAAAAAGCACTTCAACTGTTAAAACAGAGTTTGATGAACTGGTTTGTTATGAGGACGGACCCTGTACATTTAGTATACATAAAGGAGATACCCTGGTGTATGATGTTTATACACCCGGTAACCAGTATACGATGCTGGTAGTACCAAATAAATTTGATGCAGGTGTTGTAGCAGATTTTAACTGGATAACTACAGGCAGTGTAAATAAAAAAGGACATGTAACCATCAGTTCAAAAGCGCTGCAAAGTGGCAAAAGTTACCTCGGTACTTTGCCTGAAGGCGAACTGAAACTGACTGATGCCTCCGCTTTATGGCTGGGTGCGGATAATTTTAAAGATTTATCAAATAAGGAAACCCCGGTTAGTTTTGATAACGGGAAAGCGGAGACTTTTATGAGCCCGGATGAAGATGCCGTTAGCGCACCTGTTAATTATAAAGGAAAAGACATCAGCCTGGAAGGTTTTGCTATTCAAACCAAAGCAGAGGGAGAGCCAGACAGAAAAGAAATATGGGTATTGAATGTATCGAGCAACCTGCTGATGTTTAAAATAAGCAGTACAAACTTTACCATGCAGTTAAAAGAAGTGCATGAGAGAAAAATAACAACAGCGATGCCTGTTAAAAAGAAAAAATAATAAGGTTGTAAAATAGGTAAAAAGGGTTCTGCTAAAGATCCCTTTTTTATTTTAATTTTTGCTGTAATTGCTGAAAGGCAGATATAAACATTTTATATTTATTTTCTGTATGCGGCCACGCAATGGAGTTATTGTCAAACAGGTATTTTATTTTTTCATTTGCTTTTCTGCAGTCCTCTTCATCATAGAAATATATTTTCCAGGCAGCCGGCAGCTCATTATAAGGTTTGAGCCCAAATCCATTGCCATAAATTTTAACAGGCGTAGGCGTACTTCTTACATCAATGTATTGAATCTTGTCATTAAAGGCCCATGTAAAATAAAGTTCCCAGAATTTAAAATGATTAAGCAACCTGTTTTTAATTAGCATGTCTGTTTCTTTGCCGGCAGCTTTCATTCGCCAGGCATTGTTTTCTTTTGAAAAAGGATTCTCAGCAGTGGTAGCGAAAGAAACGGGTTGGCTTTCAAAATTATCAAACGGTCCTTTCGCCGGCCCCATCTGCATTTCTTTTTCCGTAAGATAACTTACCGGCAAAACCGATTTACTGTGCTGGTAACTGATGAGAAGGATCTCATTTTTGCTATACACCCATTTGCCGTAATCAAAATGACCAAAATCACTGGTATAGCTGCCATCCTTTTCCAGGTCTATAAAGTTAGCGGGTGTAAGCGACGAATCAGGTAATTCTTTGTTACCGGTGCTATGAGTATAGAACCATAGTTTTCCTGAAGGATTTACCGGTTGACGGCAAGCGGCAAATAGTAGCAATGCAGTTACCGCAATGATAAATAAATATTTTTGTTGCATGAAAGTCCTTTAGTTGCATTTTTAGTGCATGAATATAATGTTAAATTGATTTATATTTAACCGCAAAACCATTTCTTTTCCCTGAATTATTATTGATTCTCATCTTAAAATTTTACAAAATGAAAGGTCTGTTTCTATTTATGGGCTTGCTGGCAGGCTCAGCTTTCTCTTTGCCTGTAAAGGATGTAATTACAGACACAGAACGAAAGTTTGCAATTAACGAATTTCAACGCACCAAACAGCGGTTTTTAAATGATATAAAAGATCTCTCATCTCAACAGCTTAGTTTTAAAGCAGATACCTCCCGCTGGAGCATTGCGCAGTGTATTGAACACATTTCACTGGCGGAAAATCTTATGTGGCAGTGGGAGCAGGGAACAGTTAGTCAGCCTGCCACGCCTGAGAAAGCTGCTGAAGTAAAAGTAACAGATGAACAATTGTTGAAAGGAATGACAGACAGAACCCATACATTTAAAGCGCCGGAAATGCTGCAACCGGTCGGCAAGTTTACCAGCACCGATGCGGCGATAAAGGCCTATACAAGCAGGAGAGATTCAACTATTAATTACATCAGCAATACGAAGGATGACTTAAAAAATCATTTTGTTCAACACCCTGCTTTTGGGACCATTAATACTTACCAGTTATTACTGATGATTGCAGGACACAGTGAAAGGCATACAATGCAGATAGAAGAGGTAAAAGCAAATGCTGCCTTCCCCAAACAATAATTAATTTTATTATTTATAGTAAGCGGCCGGGTTGATACCCGGCTTTTTTATTGCACCTGATATATTGTGGAAAATTCTCCTTAATATCTTTTGGTTTTTATTTTCAACTGCTGTTTGTGCATTTTTTTGCCCCATCTGCTTCCGTTTTATAAAAATAACAAGCTGATTTATTCTGGCATATAATTGATAGAAGTTGTAGATCATATTTACATCTTAAATTAAGTTTTATGAGTAACCCGGTTAACCTGCAACAGCAAGAAGCGATTAAGAAATTAAAAGAACTGGCAAACGAAATTAATATTTGTCTTTTTTGCAGTCACTTAAAAACAGATGATGGTGCTACCTGCCGCCCAATGGGTACACAGGAAGTAGACGATAACGGAGATATCTGGTTTTTTAGTCCCAAAGACAGTGATAAAAACAAAGAAATTCAGGATGATGATCATGTGCAGCTTTTCTATTCTCATCCCGGTAAGAGCAGTTACCTGGTTGTAAACGGAACTGCTACCATTTCTTATGATAAACAGAAAATAGAGGATCTGTGGACACCGCTTGTTAAAACCTGGTTTAAAGGCGGAAAAGATGATCCCAATATTTCATTGATCAGGGTGAGTAATGTAAATGCCTATTACTGGGATACAACAGGCAATAAAATGATCAACTTCTTTAAAATGGTCGCTTCAGTGGCTACCGGCAAAACACTGGTAGACGCAGAAGAAGGTTCATTGAATGTTAAATAACCTGCAAACAGTCCCGTTTATATAATACTATCGTTATTTCAGATCAGCCGTACACTGTAAAGATACCTCAAAAGGGTATCTTTCTTTTTTTGTCCTTTTTACAAATCACTTATTATTTAATAATATGCAGCGCATTTTTTAGTATGATTGCCTGTATTTTATTTACTTTCCCTTCGTATTCGCCATCTATCTGAAAATGAACTTTTTTGTTTGATTGAATTTGTAATGATTGCGCCTGGAATAGTTCTGTTTTACTTTTATCGTAGGGCCTGTGCGAAACCATCATTTTAAATATTTCAGAAAAAGAAACTTTCCTTATAATTACTATTTCAAATAAATCATCATCCAGCCGGCCCAGGGGGTTAATAACAGCCCCGCTGCCATACCTTGTGGCATTGGCAATTACTATCATAGCTGCATCTCTCCTGATATAATTATTATCAATTTTTATAGTAGCCTGCATAACGGAATGTTTCCAGAGTACTTTCCAGGCTGCTTTAACATAACCCGGCATACCTCTTTTTTTTTCTGATTCAAAAATTTTGATGACAGAAGCATTAAAGCCAATATCACTCAGGTGAACGCATAGCTGATTATTTATTTGTACGAGATGAATGTTTTCTGTTTCATTTTTAAGCAGATGTTGCAATGCCCCACGCGTATCTGCAGGTATGCCCAGCTCTTTGGCCAGGCCGTTTGCGGATCCCCCGGGCAATATACCCATTACCGTACGGGTATGCAGGAGGCATTCCGCTACCAGCTTTACCGTACCGTCGCCGCCTACTGCAATAACCCTGTTTGGTTTTGCAACACTTATTCTATCTTTAATGGTACCCGTATTACATTCTGGCGTTAGAAAAAACTTTTCTATCGTATGAGGAAGCTGGGCAAAGAAATTGTCAATTTCCGATGACCAGTCAATGTCTTTGTTTCCTGATCCCGGGTTAATAATAAAAAGTAATTTTAAGGGTTCGTGGTTGCTCATGCTGGCGTGGTAGTTGATTGTGTAACACCGTAACAATATAAAAATATACCAAAAATTGTCAAAGTCTGCCCGTGACAGAAAGTTTGTGAAAATATACCATGGTTATGGTCACATGCATGACTTGCTTTTATATGGACATGTCTTTAACCGGAAAACAGTAGCCCGGAAACGCTACAGCACCAATCCTTTTTCAAACATTATTTACCTGCTAAGGTTATTTTTTGTAAAACCAGTTGCACATGCGCCTGTTGAATTGCGCTGGCAAAACCAGGTGTTAACGAATAAAACCGAAACGGATGGATTTATAAAATTTGAATGGGCGTCGGAACAGCCTGTTGCTGCCGGGTGGCACCCTGTAGAGGTTGAATATAAAAATGGGAGCGAAGCAGTTACCGGGGCAGGAGAATTATTTGTACCACATAAAACACAATATGGATTTATTTCCGATATTGACGATACCATTATGGTATCGCATTCTGCCACCGTGTTTAAAAGATTGCGGATATTATTTGCCACCAACCCGCATACAAGAAAAATATTTGATGATGTGCAAAGACATTACCAGTTATTATCGGTTTCCAATACAACCCCTGACGCTCCCAATCCTTTTTTTTATGTATCCAGCAGCGAATGGAACTTATATGATTACCTGGAAGATTTCTTTTCTTTCAATAACCTGCCAAGGGGGGCGTTTTTACTGAACCATGTGAAACAATGGACGGAACTACTGCAGACAGGCAAAACAAAACATGAGGGAAAGCTGATAAGGGTTACGCGTATATTGCAGGCCTTTCCTCACCAGCAATTTATTTTAATTGGAGATAATACGCAGCGCGACCCGGTTATCTATAAAGCCATCGCTGAAAAATATACCAGCAGGATACATGCTGTTTACATACGCAATGTAATCGGGGACAATGAAGATACATCGCGTGAATTACTGGCGCAATTACAGCAACATACAGGCATTCATACCTGCTTGTTTAAAACCAGCATTGAGGCGATTGAACATTCAAAAGCCATTGGATTGATACGATAGCAAAGAGATTAGAGCGGAATACAGGCCAGGATAATTAGATAGTGGCTATTGCATTTAATGCTGGCAAATTACCCTTTACAAAAACTTGTACTAAACTTTTATTCTCTTTTTCCTTTTTTCCACGCTTGGTAAATAACACTTGTATTGCAACAGAAGATCTATCTTTCCGTAATAAAATAACCATTTGCTTATGCCTGAATTACCCGGTCAAAAACACCTTCAAAATTTTTTTCTCCGATTGAGACCGATTCATCGTTTGCTGATTGGATTTGTTGTTGTACTGATAACTTACTTATTAATCCAGAAAATTGTCTTCAATCCGCTGGTAATGATAATGATCTTGTGGGATGTATTTTGTATCGTCGTTCTTTTTAATATATGGGTGGTGTTTCTTACCTGCTCGCCTGCGCAAATGAGACAAATAGCCAGGAAAGAAGACGGTAGCCGGTTTTTTGTTTTTATTATTGTATTAATTTCTTCGCTGGCAAGTATGGTAACTGTATTGTTTCTTATACTTTCAAAAACATCTTCGCCCCAACGGGGATTATACCTTGCTGTGGCTATTGGCGGTATGTTGCTTTCATGGATTATGGTGCATACAACTTTCTGTTCCCATTATGCATATATGTATTATGGGGATGACAATGAACGGCCCGACATGCAAGCGGAAGGACTTAATTTTCCGGAAGAGAAGGCGCCCGATTATCTCGATTTTGCGTATTTTGCTTTTGTTATAGGTATGACCTTCCAGGTATCAGATGTAGAAATTACATCCCGTGAAATAAGACGGCAAGCACTTATACACGGCCTTTTGTCATTTGCATTAAACACATTTGTTGTTGCACTTACCGTTAATTTAATTGCAGGGCTGAAAAGCTGAGCTTTATAAATTTTAATTGGTAAGTGATAAGTGTGTTAGGTTGTAAGTTTTATGTGGTAAATAATAGGATCAAAAAACAAATTGCTGAATTCAATTTCTCAATGCTGCAGATAAATTCTATACAGGGTGTTATTAATAACCTGGATGCTATTATAGCATGGTGTAAAACACACCAGAGCCCGATGGGATATTTTGCCACACTTTACAGGCGGATGACGTTTGCCGTTATGGAGGGTATTCAAAATAATAAGTTTGAAGATGGCAAAAGAATGGAACAGCTGGATATTATTTTTGCTACCCGTTACCTGGAAGCCTGGGAAGCATATACGCACCAGCAAAGATGCACCAACGCGTGGTATGTGTGTTTTGAGGCATGCAAAAACGATAAGCTGATTGTTTTGCAGCACCTGGTTGCAGGCGTAAATGCACATATTAATTTAGACCTGGGAATAGCTGCCGCAGTTGTGGCACCCGGAGATAAAATTTTTTCTTTACAAAAGGATTTTGATAAAATCAATGATGTAATTGCTTCTCTTATGCAGGCAGTTCAGGACTCACTGTGTAAAATATGGTTTCCACTGCGTGCAATTGAAACCATGGCAAACCATAGCCAGGACGGCGTACTTAATTTCAGCATTGTTACAGCAAGAAAGACATCCTGGGCTAATGCGCTTGCGCTTGCGTTTATCCAGGGAGACATGAAGGATACACATATTAATACGATTGATTCGGCAGTGGTTACTATCGCTAACCGCATTATCAATCCAGGCATGTTAACTGAAATGCTTTTATACCCGGTTCGTGAAATGGAAAACAAAGAAGTGAGTAAGAATATAGAATTGCTGAAATGAG
>JBDSOC010000202.1:0-23684 GCA_039915085.1 Chitinophagaceae bacterium | reverse complement strand
GAGTAAAACCTTTACCCTCAAATACAATATAAGTTTCAACATCCCGTTATTTTATTCTAAAACCGGCTTCAAAATGGCTATTAAAATGAACTGGAAGACTTTCCTGATTATCCTATCCTGCGCCGCGTGCGTGGCTTCTTGCAAAAGCAAGAACAAAAGTGGCAAATCCGATGTAACTGGCTGGAACTACAATGATAAAAACATGGGTGGTTACCAGGTATCAAAGGAAAAAGAAGAGAAAACCGGCCCCGGTCTTGTGTTTGTACAGGGCGGTACATTTACCCAGGGTGCTACCCAGGAAGATGTAATGGGCGACTGGAATAATATTCCGCGCCGTATTACAGTAAACTCGTTTTATATGGATAAAACGGAAGTTGCCAACATTCACTACCGTGAGTATATGTATTGGGTAAATACTGTATTTGATGGTGATGAATATAAGGCAGTACGTGATGCTGTTTTACCAGACACGCTGGTGTGGAGAAGCGAGCTGGCTTATAATGAGCCGCTGGTTGAGTACTATCTCCGCCATCCATCGTATAATTATTATCCCGTTGTAGGTGTAACCTGGAAACAAGCCAATGATTTTTGCGCCTGGAGAACAGACCGCGTAAATGAAGGTGAGCTTGTTAAAAGAGGTTATATCAATAAAAACTCTTTGAAGAATTTAACCGGCCTTGGCCAGGAAAACTTTGATACCAAAGCTTATTTACTGGGCGAGTATCAACCCACACCCGGACAGGCTGCAAAGTCTAAAAAGAACCCTTTAAAAAATCCTAACGGTACACCGCGTACCAATGTAACTTTTGAAGACGGTATTTTGTTACCAGGCTATCGTTTACCAACGGAAGCAGAGTGGGAATATGCCGCTTTAGGTTTAGTAAATCAAAACCCTATGCCATCTAAGAAAGAAGGTAAAAGAGGTGAAGAATTACTTGCCAACAAACAAGTTTATTCCTGGAGCCAGAATGTAAATGGTCTCCGCGATACACGCCGTGGAAGCTGGCAGGGTACTTTCCTTGCTAACTTTAAAAGAGGCGCTGGTGATAACATGGGTGTTGCAGGTGGTTTAAATGACCGCGCTGTTTATACTGCACCGGTACAATCTTTTTTCCCAAATGGTTTTGGCCTGTATAACATGAGTGGTAATGTGAATGAGTGGACAGCAGATGTTTACCGTCCTTTGTCAGGCGTGGATAATGATGATGTAGCTTCTTACCGTGGTAATAAATATACAACTACTGATTTATCTACCGGTAAAGCAGAACGTGATAGCTTAGGTAAAATTAAAAGCCGTTTTGTAACCGACGAAGAAAGCAAAAACCGCCGTAACTACCAGAAAGGTGATGTTATTAACTACCTGGATGGTGACTCACTGGTTGCCGGTGTAGCTTACGGATATGGTATTACAACTTTGATCAGCGATAAATCAAGGGTTATTAAAGGTGGAAGCTGGAATGACCGTGCATACTGGTTAAGCCCTGGTACACGCCGTTTCCTTGAGCAGGAACAATCTGCCAGCACACTTGGTTTCCGTTGCGCTATGGACCGTGTAGGTAGCCCTGAAGGCAATGGCCATGGTACTGGTATCAATTACAAACAACGCAGGCAGAACAGCCGCAAGAAATAAAAATATTTGAATGACTGAAAGCCATCACGCCTGCGTGATGGCTTTTTTTATTTTATTTTGCCGGAGAATTATCATCTCTTAATATAAAGAAAATGATATTTTTATTGCCTTCATTGCTCCAATACCCCTGTGTTAGCTTCCTGAAGGCTGTTGTTAAAAGACGACCGTTTTACCATTAGGGCAAAAAGGTTTTTAAGGAGCAAAGGAGCATGTTATTAATCTTACGTAACCAGATCATTTCAGTATGACCATCGAACGCTTATATCAACTATACCTTCAATACCCGTCTGTACAAACAGATACAAGGAAAATAAAACAGGGAGATATTTTTTTTGCATTGAAAGGTCCCAGCTTTAATGGAAATGAGTTTGCCTTACAGGCACTCGAAGCGGGTGCAGCCTGTACAGTTGTTGATGAAGCGGCATTTGCAGTAAATGAAAAAACAATTTTGGTAGATGATACACTGGTTACATTACAGGCACTGGCCAAACATCACCGGCAGCAGTTTACCATTCCTTTTATTGCCATTACGGGCAGCAATGGTAAAACAACTACCAAAGAACTGGTGAGTGCGGTTTTATCAACTGGTTATAAAACCTGTACTACAGCAGGCAATCTCAATAACCATATTGGCGTACCACTTACTATTCTCAGTATAAAAAAAGATGCGTCCATGGCCGTTATAGAAATGGGTGCCAATCACCGGCAGGAAATTGCCGGCTATTGTGAATATACCATGCCAACACATGGCATTATTACCAATGCAGGCAAGGCGCATTTAGAAGGCTTTGGTGGTGAAGAAGGCGTTAAAAAAGGAAAAGGAGAATTGTATGATTATTTGCGTACACACAATGGTATTGCATTTGTCATGTGGGATTATGATTACCTGCAACAAATGAGTGAAGGATTACCCGCTGTAATTACCTATGGTACGCATGATGCTGCCGTTACGGGCGAAGCAATAAAAAGCGAACCGTTTCTTGATGTGCAGTTTACCAGTGGCATTAATGAAACCATACGCACGCAGTTGGTAGGCGATTATAATTTACCCAACATATTATGTGCTGCAGCCGTGGGTAATTATTTTAAAATACCTGGTGATAAGATTAAAACTGCTATTGAAGCATATACCCCGTCCAACAGCAGATCGCAGTTAATAAAAAAAGATACCAATACAATTATACTGGATGCGTATAATGCCAATCCGTCGAGTATGAAAGCTGCTATTGAAAATTTTGCCAAACTTGCTGCCGCAGATAAAATACTGATGCTGGGTGGCATGGCAGAACTGGGCACCGGAAGTTTAGAAGAACACAAACAAATCATTGCGCTCATTAATCAATACAATTGGAAAAATGTGGTGCTTGCAGGGGGTGATTTTTTAAAGATAAAACATCCCTTTATAAGTTTTGAAAATGCCGGACAGGCAAGGGACTGGTTCCATCAGCAGCAATTCAATAATGCCACTATTTTAATAAAAGGATCACGCAGTATGCAAATGGAAAAAGTACTTGAAGCGGAGTAAATAACTTCCTTTATAAAGACAGCAGCAGTACCTTTGCAGTTCAAACAGGAATATGTCAGAAAAAGAGAGGCGTCCGGGTTATCTGCTATCAGTATTAACCAATAAATGCCCGCGTTGCAGGGAAGGCTTCATTTACAAAGAAAGGAGTTCTTATAAACTAATGTCCATTGTAAAAATGGTTGACAAGTGTCCTGTTTGCGGCCAGCCTACAGAAATAGAAGTTGGTTTTTATTACGGTACCGGCTATGTCAGCTATGCGCTTTCAGTCGGTCTTTGTGTTGCTTCCTGTATAGCCTGGTGGTTAATCATTGGCTTTTCATTTGAAGATGATCGTTTCCTGACATGGCTGATATGCAATGCCGTTATGCTGGTTGCCATACAACCACCCATGATGCGGCTCTCGCGCACGTTATGGCTTTCCTGGTTTGTTAAC
Organism: Chitinophagaceae bacterium; assembly: GCA_039915085.1. Lineage (GTDB taxonomy): Bacteria > Bacteroidota > Bacteroidia > Chitinophagales > Chitinophagaceae > JACMLD01. Next base: position 20,096 of record JBDSOC010000202.1, on the reverse strand, counting down.
TATGACCCCAACTGGAAATTTAATAAGCCTGAAGAACATCTTGACAGGATCAACCCTGAACAAAGTGGTAACTGGTAGTAACAGAACAAAGAGAAAAGGAGAAAAATAGAAACAGGCAGCATACTAACTTTACTCTTATCCTTGGCCTGCAAATTTTTCGCATGAAGCTTTTTCTATTCTTCTCCGGGATAGATTTCACATCAAACTCCTTTTCTCCGCTTAGCATCAATCAGGCTGTAACTGCAGCGTTATTCCAATCCTGTTCCATGCATTGATAGCTACTACAGCCATAATAACCTGGGCCAGGTAAGTTTCAGAAAATAAACTGGCGGCTTGTTTATAAACATCATCAGATACATGATGGTTAATCAAAGTTATTTCTTCTGTAAGCGCCAGGATGGCTCTCTCTTCCTCAGTATAAAAACTGGTTTCTTTCCATGCATCAAGCAGGTAAATGCGCTGTTCCGTTTCGCCATTTTTCCGGGCGTCCCTGCTATGCATATTGATGCAATAGGCACAACCATTTATCTGTGAGGCCCGTATTTTAATAAGGTCTTAATGTGTAGTGGTAAGCGCTGTTCCATTTACATATTTCTCAAGGCCCATCATAGCTTTGTATGCTTCTGGCTGTAACTGGAGCATATTAAGTCTTGCGTTCATTTTGATTGTTTTTTAATGAACCACAAAGTTCGTTACCAGGCCTCTGAAATAAATTAAGCCTGTTTAAGAAATACCTGGTGCAATAACCCGCCTAAAAATATCTCTTTTGCTGATGATGTATAAATCAACTATATTACCTGAAACTGATATCTTCATGACCCCTAACTCGCAAAAAAACACGCACCTTAATCCAAGGCAGGTGATAGAAAATGTAACGCTAAAAAAAATAATGTTGCAGTATCCTGAAACCATCACTTACAAATCATTGATAAAATTTATTCATATTGGCAATAAAGCAAGTTTGGATCTTACGCTTCTTCCCCAGGAACTGGCTAATAAAATAAGCGCTATGTTTTTTTAATGGCTGCCTATTGTAAAGTTCTGCATAATCGTTCCGCCCTTATATTGTTTTAAACAATAACATTTACTTTTAAGCTTTATCCCTGGAACTATATCAGGCCTTCTTTTTCCTGATTTCGCTCAGGTACTCCGGAGTAAGACCCAGAAATGAGGCCAGCATGTATTGTGGGATCCGCTGTACAAACTCAGGATACGAAGAAATAAAATGTCTGTACTGGTCTTCTTTGGAAAGGCTGAAAATATATTTGATCCGCCATTGTGCAGCGCCGTAAGATTTCTCCAGTATATGCCTGAAATACCTTTCCAATTGTGGTAGTTTTGCATATAACTCATCCTGCGATAATTTTTCAAACATTGTAATTTTTGAATTCTCCACTGCCTGTATAAAAAACTGTGACGGAGCGCCGCTGCAAAAACTTGCATAATCGGCCAGCCACCAGTTTTCAATGGCAAACTGGGCCGTTTGCTCCGCACCTTTTTCATTAATAAAAAACAAACGCAGACAACCTTTTTCCACGAAAAAACTTGTCTTGCAAACCTGGCCTTCCTTCAGTAAAAAAGTTTTCTTCTTTATTTCTAACTGCCTGGTATAACCGAGTAAGATTGCTTCTTCGGCTTCTGACAGCCCAACAAATTTTTTTATGTGTGCTGCAAGACCTGAACCCATAATGATTAAGTTTTGTAATGAATTTTGTTTTATTACAAACACGGACGTCCTGCAAAATAATCCCTGCCTGTTTAATAACTACAATCTATTTAATATCCGGAACAGGAAATATATAACCGCCAAACAAAAGATAGGCAAGCAGCAATGTCCAGATAATATTAAAAATCTGCGCACCAATAAATGCTACTGCAGGACGGCCACCTTCAATCTTAACTAAATCAGTAAATCTTGCTTCCAGTCCAATGGCTACAAATGCCAGTGCAAACCATATAGTACGGAGACTGTTTAATATGCCACTTATATTTTTTGTTACCGTTACAGGAACAAGAAAAGAAAAAATCAGTGAGGCACCAATGAAACCGAGCACAAACTTTGGAAACCTTTCCCATACAACACCCAGCCGTGGGGTTTCCTGTTCGCCCTTTGCGCCATCTTTTCCTTTGCGGTAAGTCCACCACAAAGCAATAAAAAATGCCGCAATACCAATCAATACATTTTGTGAAAACTTAATAATAACACCTGTTTTGGTAGCTATTGGTCCTACAAGTTGCGCAGCCGCAGTTACAGAAGCCGTAGTATCCAGTGTACCACCCAACCATGCACCACCTACTATTTCGGGCATGTGCAGGTGCTTTATTATCCATGGCTGTATAACCAGCATCGGTATGGCAACTACCAGTACCAGCGTAGTGATATACGATAATTTCTTTTTATCGCCTTTAATAGCGCCGCTTGCTACAATAGCTGCTGATACGCCGCATATAGCTACAGCAGACGCCAGTATCACACCAAACTCATCATCTACTTTTAATTTACGGCTCAGCCACAAAGCAAAAAACCAAACAACACTTACTACCAGCAATGATTGCAATATACCGGGCAAACCCGCTTTTATAATATCGGTAAACAATATGCTGGTACCCAAAATCACCAGGCCAGTCTTAATAAAAAATTCTGACCGGGCAGCTTCTTTCAGCCATGCGGGCACAGTGGTAAGATTGCCTATCAGTAAACCAATGATCAATGCAAAAATTACATATTCAATCCCATAATAATTAATGGTTTTATTGCCTGCAATAATTAAGGCAATAATGCCCAGGATGAATATAAGCGCAAACCCGGTAGCATATTTTTTACTATTGCCCCCGGAGAAAACGATGGCAACTGAAGACAGCACCAGGAAAATTAGCCCCGTTATTCCAATCAATATAATGTTGTGCAGCGACAATACCTTATTAAAAAGATCGGAACTGGTTGCCCATTGGTATACCGGTACCTCAAACTTAAAATTATTTGTCAGCAGCGCTATCAGTAATACAACTGCTATAATGATCCCTCCGATTATTACTGCCCACCAGTCTTCCGTAAGATTACTGAAAAAAGATTTTTTTACAGCAGGATGTTCTGTGGCGATTGCTGATTCAGGTGTTTCGTTAGAAATAACAGGCTGATAAGACATTTAATAAAAATTTATTGTTGGCAAAAAACAGTATAGCGTTATAATGGCCGGATAAGTATGGCCAGGACCAATACAAGTATACACATCGTAAGAAAAAAACCTTTAACCATAATTAAGGTATAAGCAACACCCATAACCGGCTGCAATATTACACAATCTTTTAAGTCTATAATATTTATAGACTTAATTATTTCCGTAAGCTAAACACATCCTTTAATACTTTATTTGCGGCATGGTAACCACACATGCCATGCACCCCTCCTCCCGGAGGTGTTGAAGATGAACAAATATAAATTCCACGGGCAGCAGTGGTATAAGGTGAGCGCCTCAACACAGGCCTCGTAAATAATTGCCTTATATCTATTATGCCGCCATTAATATCTCCACCAATATAATTTGGATTGTATGCTTCTATCTGTGCTGTATCCATCGTGTGTTTTGCAAGGATAATATCCCGGAAGCCAGGCGCAAAACGTTCAATTTGTTTTTCAATGGCAGCTGTCATATCTTTTTTGGAACCATTAGGCGTATGACAATACGCCCATGCTGTGTGTTTACCCGCAGGCGCCCGCGATGTATCAAAAAGACTTTGCTGCGCCAGCAACACAAATGGTTTTTCAGGATGCCCGCCATTTGAAGTAAGCTGTTCGTTTGCCGCAATTTCTGCAAACGTGTTACCAATGTGTACGGTACCAGCCTGCCTGCATTCCCTGGCAGTAAATGGTATTGCCGCATCCAGTGCCCAGTCTACTTTAAAAACACCCATACCATACCGGTACCGCTGCAATTGCCATTTGTATAAAGAAGAAAAACTATGACCGGCAATTTGCAATAATTGTTTTGGCGTTACATCAAATAATACAGCATGGGCAGAAGGTAGTTGGTCAAGGGAATGCACATAAAAATTTGTTTCAATTTTTCCACCCAATGAAATGAATACCGAAGCAAGCGCATTGCCGATTGAAACAGCACCACCTTTTGGAACAGGCCATCCGTGTAAATGTGCAGCAGCCATTAAAACAAGTCCAATGGCCGAGGTAGCTATATTGGACAAGGGCTGAATAGCATGTGCTGTCATTCCTGCCCATAGTCCTTTTGCTTTTTCTGTTTCAAATTTTTTTGCAAGCCAGGTAGCCGGTTGTAACGCATGCAAACCAAAACGCGCCATCAGCAAAGGATGTTGTGGTAAATGCAAAGGACTGAGTATATCCGGGCCAATTTCAGGCCAGTGATTTACAAGGGTGCCAACTAATTTTAAATAGGCCTGTTCATCTTTACCCAGCAGCGCGGCAGTTTCAGTAATATTATTTGTAAGTACCGCAGCAGTGCCATCATCAAAAGGATGCGCTGCGGCAACAGGCGGATAAATATATTCCAGCCCATGCTGTTTCAATGGGAGTGTTGAAAAAAATGGTGACAATGCTGCCATGGGATGAATAGCCGAACAGACGTCATGCGTAAAACCAGGTAATGTTAATTCAGCAGAACGCATACCACCACCAATACTGTCTTTGCCTTCAACAATTAAAACAGCAAGCCCCGCCTGTTGCAGGGTTATTGCCGCAGACAAACCATTGGGGCCTGAGCCTACCACTATGGCATCATAATCACGTTTGTCCATTGATTTTTTTTATACCGTATCCTCAAATTCAATATCTGAACCCGATTCAAAGATGTAATAGCTTTTTATGTAAGGCTTCAATATGCCGGATGGTAATAAATATTTAAATCCCGTTGTGTAAAATTATAGCTTCTTTTTTTCAGCCGGTAGCCTGAAATTTTGCTGGATTGAATACAGCGGCTTCCAGGCATCACCAGATTTTGCCTGCGGTGAGGTAATAAATATAAGATAAACCTGGTTAGCAGTTTTGTCAGTCAGCACTTTCACTTCCATATTTAGTTGCACTGCAGCGCCGTCCGCAAATACGCCAAATACATGCAGCAAGGCATTATAAATAATTTCTTTACTGCTTACGCCTGGCTTTCTATCTACTGCCACAGTTATTTTAGACGTATCCACTACAAGCTTTCGATCCCTTGCGGTGCTGCTGCACAATCCTTTAAAATATGACAACAAGTAATTGCTGATATCATCCTTTGAAATACTGCTTCTATTGTTAAGTTGTGCAACAAAAGCATACGTAAAGTAATCTGTTGAATCTTTATTAAACATGCCAGGTGAAAAACGAAGTTCTTCTGCGCCGATGTATGGAAAATCGGGTGCAAAAACAGGTGGCAAATTAAACCTTTCAAAAGTCCAGCTGGCGGGTTCTTTTAATAATTGAGCCTCAGATGATTGAGCATGCACTGCTATTGACAAAGAAAAAACAAAAAATAAACTGGCAAATAAATGTTTCATAAAATGAATGTACAATAATTGGTGTTTTATTTCGCCAAATACATTCATAAATTATTAATTCCCGTTGAAAGTTTTACCTTTTTAGTATTATACTGCAAGGTAGCTTTTATCCCTGCCGGAATTTTTATACTTCCTGATAAGGAATTATTTTGCTGATAAAGATCGAATTCAATCATTCCTTTAATGGTATAATAATTCAGCCTGACTGTTTTTAATCCACCCAATGCCGGTTCAATTAATATTTCCTCATAGCCTGGTTGCAATGGTGTAACGCCGGCAATATTCATGTACATAAAGTAAAAAGGCACGACAGGACAATGGCTCCATTGATTGTTACTATCAGTTGTCACCTTCCATGTTTCTGCCAGTGTGTTATTTAAGCTTACAGAAGGAATATTATACCATTTGTCTGCAAATTCTTTCATCACAGTTTCATGATAACCTTGTTTGGCCAGTGCCCAATAACGCCAGCAGGCATTGGCAGGATAAGAAATTCCCATATTACCTGGTTGGCTGATCAATATTTGCGTCATAGATTTTGACCCAGCGGGCATTTGATCAAATAAAACAGCAGTGGCCAGGGAACGATCACACATACGGGGCGCTTTCTCTTCAGACAGCCAGGGTAAATTATTAATAAACGCATTGTGCTGATAACTCCAGAATTTTTTTATTGTCGCCTGCAGTATGCGCTGCCCGTTCTGTATGGCCTCTTTTGCTAAATCACCGGCATTAAAAGCCCGGCACAGCGGAGCAAAAGCATATTGCATCATTGCGGCGGCATACAAATTAAACGCACATTGTTTATGTCTTTGCTGAAGATATGCATCATGGTCAATCCATACGCTGGGTGTGCCAATATTTTCTACCGGCAACAAGTATTCGCTTTTTAACAAAGACAATAAATACTTATAAAATTTTACCAATCGTGGAAAAACTTCACCCAATACAACCGTATCATTGGTATAACGGTAGTAATAGAAACAGTCAAAATTAAACCCAACGCCATGATCAAGCAATGGACCCCATGATGTCATTCCCATTTGTCTTTCCGGCAGGCGGGCCAGCCTGTCAAAAGCAGGCCAGCAGTCTAAAAAATAACCTTCTGCAGTAATGCCCTGGCTGAATGTGGTTAAGTAACGTGCAACCATTTCAGGTTGGCCCATCCCATATAAAATAGCATGCACCAGGTGTCCGGCATCACCACTGTATTGTTGCCTTTCTCTCGCCATTCCATCAACACAGGTTTCCTGGCAGCAATTATATATTGTATTAACAGACGCATTAATAAGCGCCTGGATTTTTTTGTCATCAACTTTTATAAGCGGTTGGTTGGTCCAGTCGTACATACGGCGGCGCACACCAGCATCTGAAACAATAATGGTTCCGCTGCAGTTACGGATGTGCAATTGCATCCATCGCAGGGATTCAAAATCAAAAGTTTCAAAAATATTTATTCCTTCTTTACAGATAAACCTTGTCCATGAATTAAAATGAGAATTCATCAAAGAATCTGTACCGGGAGTATGCGCTTCATGTACCAGCATTTCAATAATTGTTCCTTCCGGTGCTTCAATGGTGAAATAAGGAAACCCTACCACTTGTTCTTCCATTTCAAACGTAAGAACAGATGCCCTGTCTGCCTGCATATTTACCTGGAAACGATTATTATTCAACTGCTGTACAAAATCATCTTTTATAATGTCATAACAATATGCTTTGGGTAATACAAACTGGAAATAGGTTTGCGGATCCATTTTCCATTTTACATGGTATTGCTCGGTTATTTTTTTTACCGGCACTTTCATTTCGCGCAGTAGTTTTATACTGCGTGGTCTTAGTTCACATTCCTTTACATTTCCTGCTGCATCATTCAGATAGTCGCTCGAATTAGTTGACAGCGCAGGTTTATCTGCAGCACCTTTCAGCAATGCGGCAGGAAGCCATCCTGCAGAATTATCTTTATTCATATACCAGCCATATGGATAAAGTCTTGCATCAAATTCTTCCTGGAAGGCGCGGAGGTACCATCTTTTATACTGACCGGGTCGCCAGCTATCGGCTACTTTTATATTCCATGTTTCATCTGATAGTATGGCTTCTTTTCTGCCATCTTCATATTCAATTTCCATTTTAAAAATAAAGCCGGGTTTTCCTATGGGCCATGTGCCATCGCCAAGGCCATAAAATAAAACTTCAACGCCAATTGTATTATCTCCGCTTGTCAGTGCATGTGTTATATCAAAAGGATCTGCTTCTGACCAACGCGGATCGGAAGGTGCCGGACCGAATTGGATGCGGTTGCCATTCGCGTATAATTTATACCTGCTTTCACCTGTAATCCAACCCGTGGCTTTCAATGGCTTTTGTGAAAGACGACAGCTCTTACGAAATAATAAAATTGTGTTGGGAAGTGTTCTTTCCGCAGGTAACCAAATCCACCGTGCGGGTGACAGATCAAGCACTTTTGATATTGTTTTAGCCAAAGGAATTTCAATAACATTGTTTTCAAATTCTTTTTCTTTCACATTAATTTCCGGAAGTAATATAGTACTGCCTGCCAGTAGTCCTTGCTGCAGGAACTCCCTTCTGCTTGAATGCATAAAATTAATTTTATTGTGAAATGAATGCGGCTATCAGTTACCGTGTGCAATACTAATGTATGCTTTGCTAAGCAATGCCCCAAAATTCAGAAGGGTATAAAATTGAAAAGTGCCGGAGAAGTTCTGCAGAAGACTGGTATACCGATAATGATAAGATGTTAGTTTGCCAATGCTATGGAACCCTGGCAATGGAGATCAAAAATTTTTGCCACTGAATTGCCCAGTTGAGGAATCATTAAATTTTTAAGATTTGGTTACGGGCACAAACAGGCTAACAATAACCTGGTCGGGTGTACCACTCCTGTCTATGCCAAAATCCTTTGGAATCACTTTGAGGGTTCCTTTAAAAACACCCTGGTTGCCCTTATCATCAAAAGTAAAATTAATAGCAGCTGGTTTGGTAACACCTTTCATCGTCAGGCTTCCTTTGGCCAGGTATGCATTGGTGTTTTTAGTCACTGAGCTGGAAACAAATTTAATAGTAGGATATTTATCAACGCCCAAAGCATCTTTGGCGTGGCTATTTTTCAAGAAAAATCCGGTTGCAATACTCGGTGTTTCAATGGTAGCAGAAATTTTAGCCTGTTCCGGATGTTCCTTATCAAAGACAATGTCTGCTTTCAAACCTTTAAAAGAACCATTTATTTTCCCGCTGGTAAATTTTACGGAGGCTTCTCCAGATTTTACTTTCCACGTTAACACTACAAATGCCTGCAGGCCTATACTCAATACACAGAGTACAAAGAAGATGATTTTTTTCATGATGGTAATTTTACTGGATGAACATTCACTCATAATTACGTTTTTGCTTAAAAAGAGGTTGCCTGAATAAATTGTGTCGCTAAAAAAATCATTTCCCTTTACGGGGAAAATTTGCACAAAAAAGATATAGTGGAAGACTTCAGCGCAAAAATAAAGCGTAATGTTGGGGGATCGATGGTTAAAAATATATTTTTAAGACTTTAAATATTTATATGGGAAACAAATTAGCAGGAAAAATTGCGGTCGTTACCGGTGGTACAAGCGGCATTGGACTGGCAACGGCCAAGGAATTTATAGCCGAAGGTGCTAAAGTATTTATAACCGGACGTAAAAAAACTGAGGTAGACAAAACAGCTGCAGCAATAAATGCTATTGGTATTGTGTCGGATCAGGGTAAGCTAACTGATATTGATGACCTCGTTAAACAGGTAACAGCAATATCTCCCAATATCGATATCCTTTTTGTGAATGCAGGCATTGTTCTTTTTTCGTTAATAGAAAATGCAACAGAAGATCATTTTGATAGAATCATGGATATCAATTTTAAGGGCAGTTACTTTACATTAAGCAAATTTTTGCCATTCATCCGCAAAGGTGGTGCTATAACGCTGCTATCATCAATCAATGCCACAACAGGTCAGTCGGAAGCATCTGTTTACTCTGCCAGTAAAGCTGCTTTAAACGCTGTTGTAAAGGTAGCTTCTTCAGAACTTTCCGGAAAAGGCATCAGGATAAATGCTGTTTGCCCGGGTCCTATCAGTACTAACCTGTTGGCGCCAGCAGGACTTGATGATGCAACCATACAAAAATTTGCTTCTGCTACCTTAGATAAAATACCATTAAAAAGATTTGGCAAACCAGAAGAAGTTGCCAAACTCGTAACTTTTTTATCAGGCGATGATGCAGCCTTTATCACTGGTTCCGAGTATGTAATAGATGGTGGCACCAATGTGAATGCAATTATTGGATAGCTTTGGCACTTAGCGCAAATACCGATTTTGTAAAATTAAAATAAGGGTAGCTATAATGAAATCAAAATGAGGAAAATTCCTATACGACAAATCAATTCAACTCATAAGGAAAAAACTTCATCTGAACGGTTTACCATACGTGATGTTAAAGAGTTGCTTGGTGGAAAAGACCTGATTCACGATCTGCACAGGCATGATTTCTTTTTTATGCTGGCTTTGCAAAATGGAAAGGGTCTGCATGAAATAGATTTTATTCCATATGATGTTTTTGACAACGCTGTTTTCTTTTTACGTCCTGGCCAGGTACACCAGCTTAAATTGAAAGCAGGTTGCACCGGATATTTAATGGAATTCAATACAGAATTTTATCATCCAAAGGAGAAATTATCAACTCAGCGATTAAGGAAGGCAAGCAATAACAACTATTGTAAGCCCGATGCCAATAAGTTTAAAAAATTGCAGGCGACATTAACAAATATATTTCAGGAATACACTAACAGGGAAGAAGGTTACCATGATGTCATCAAAGCAAACCTGGATATTTTCTTTATTGAATTTTTGCGGCAAAGCGTGAATACCAAAAGCACTTCAACAAATATTAATTCATACACACAGGATCGCCTGGAGGAATTTTTAGAACTCCTGGAAATGCACATGGCTACCCATAAACAAGTATCTCACTATACAGATCTGATGAACCTTTCTTCCTACCAACTTAATGAAATTACCAAAGCGACAATTGGCAAAACATCCTCTGAACTGATTAATGAACGTATTATTCTGGAGGCCAAAAGATACTTGCTGGCTACTCCCAATCAAATAAAAGATATAGCTGATCACCTTGGTTACGAAGACGTTTCCTATTTCATAAGATTCTTCAGAAAGCACACCGGGCACTCACCGGAAGCATTTAGACATAATTTCGGGTAAGTCCTGCACAACTGCATTATTGTCCTATCATGCAGCCTGACGTTGAAATTACTTTTGTGTAAATAAACTCTTAAAAATTATACACATGAAAATTATCATCGTAGGTGCAACAGGCACTATGGGAAAGCACTTAACAAGTGCATTTGAAAAAGACCATGAAGTTATTAAGGCAGCTTCTAAAGGTGGCGACTTACAGGTAAATATTACTTCTCCCGGTTCCATTGAAAATATGTATAGGCAGGCAGGCGCTTTTGATGCGCTCATTTGCACAGCAGGCCCAACTTATGTGGGCCCCTGGAAAAAAATGACAGATAAAGAATTTCGGAAAGGCATCGAAGGTAAACTAATGGGTCAGGTTAATTTAGTGCTAATCGGGCAACACTATATCAATCCTAAAGGTTCGTTCTCATTAATCACCGGTGCTTTAACGCATGACCCGCAGTTGAATTTCGCAAATGCATCCGCAGCCAACGGAGCAGTTGAAGCATTTGTGCGGGCTGCAGCAATTGAATTAGAAAATGGTATTCGCATCAATGCAGTGAGCCCCACTGTTATTGAAGATTCTCCCCAATATTTCCCGTTTTTTCCAGGAGATATTCCTGTTACCATGCAACAACTGGAATATGGTTTTCGCAAAAGCATTTTTGGAGCAAATACAGGGCAAGTAATTAAATTATATTAGTATACTGATAATGGTATGAGATTCTTTACCTCAATAATTATTCAGCGGTTACAATATTATTTGTGTGCATTTGGAACAAGAACGAAGAAATGCTGTGCAGTACCAGGTTTTAAACAGGTAACCTCCTCCTGAAATGCGGCAGCTAATTAAAAATTTAAAATTAGTCCTTCATAAATAAACGATTGTCCAGTCATGAAGTTGCCCGCTGAAATTACTTTTGAGTTACTAAAATTTAATGCTAAAAAAATAATTAGTATGAAAACGAAAATAAAACTGATTGCATCCCTGAAGATCTGGGTTGTAATCTATCCATCCATTACGCTTTTTTTTTACCTGTTTGGCAAATCTTTGTCTGTCTTGCCATTGTATCAAAGAACATTTCTGCTTACTATTTCATTGGTTCCCTGGATAGTATTTGCCGGCGTCCCCATTGTTGACTCGATCATTAAAATGTTTTCAACAAAACCCGGCAAGCCTCAATAAAACTTTCCTGGCAACCCGTTTATTTTCTTATGATTCTCTTAGCAGATTTAAAAATATAATTCTATGACAGGCAATAATAGTTTTGATGTAATAATAGTTGGTGGCAGTTATTCAGGTCTTGCAGCTGGTATGGCGCTGGGAAGAGCCTTAAGAAAGGTTTTAATAATTGATGATGGAAAGCCCTGTAACAGGCAAACACCCTATTCACATAATTTCATAATGCATGACGGCGATTCCCCAACAGAGATTGCCGCATTAGCAAATCTGCAGGTTAGAAGGTATGATACTGTAAAGTTTTTAAACGGCCTGGCCACAAGTGGAATGAAAACCGAAAGTGGCTTTCAAATCCAGGTATCAACCGGTGAAACATTTGCAACAAAAAAAATAATTTTTGCTACAGGTATAAGAGATATGCTGCCTGACATTGACGGATTTGCAGCATGTTGGGGTATTTCAGTTCTTAACTGTCCTTATTGTCATGGATACGAAGTAAGAAATGAAAAAACCGCTATTCTTGGCAATGGGGAGTTTGGTTTTGATTTCTCCAGGCTTATTTCAAACTGGACAAAGGATTTAGTCATTTTCACCAACGGGATTTCTAAGTTTACCGCTGAACAAATTGAGCAACTTGAAAATCACCAAATCCAAATTATAGAAAAACAAATCGAAAGATTGGAACACAGCAATGGATACCTTCAGCATATCGTTTTCAAAAACGGCACAACATCTGCCGTAAAGGCTATGTATGCACCTGCTCCCTTTGAACAGCAGTGCACTATTCCGCAATCTTTGGGATGCGAATTAACTGACGAAGGTTATATTAAGGTGGATCCTTTCCAGGAAACTACAGTTGAAGGAATTTGTGCCTGTGGCGATAATGCAACACGTACGCGTACAGTCGCCAACGCCGTAGCAATGGGAACAACAGCTGGTATAACCGTAAGTAAGAAAATCATTTTTGAAGAATTTTAAAATAACCCTTTAAATGAATCCTGGAATTAAGTACAAAAGCATATTAAGTTTAAAAAAGGATGCGGGCTGAGAGGAACTACAGTCGAACACCTGATTCCTCTTTTGACTTTTTTATACAGATTAAAAATTTGATAGCGATGTTGGCCCTTGTTCTTTTAGCTGTTTTTCATTCTAATTCTTCGCAGTTAAATTTATGAATTTTCAGCAAATTTATTATCGTCAAAACGATATTTTCTTCGCAGTCAATACGCAAAATATTGTCGCAGTCTTCAAGGTCAAAGTTCCATTTTGCTCTTGGCAGTATTTTGTCAATATGCGGTTTGAGTTTCTTTATCTGTATTTTAGTTTTGACAGATGTTTTGAAAACGAAAATCATTTTTGCGATAAAGTTGTCAATAGATTTTCCAGGTAGTTCAATGTCATAGTAAATCCTCCCTGGAAACCCATTTCAATCATTTTCTCTAAGCGTTCAAGAGACTCATTATAAATAGTGATAGCGACTTTTGTCGTTCCGTTTTGTTCGCTGAAATTAAAATCCCAATCAGAACCGGGCAATTCAGGGTTTTCATCTTTGTCTGCAAAAGCATTCAACATTTTGAAATTGGTTGTTGGGCTAATGGAAGTATATTTCTGAATTGACCAATGCTCTTGTCCCTCGGGGCTTACCATTGCATAAAATCTTCGTCCACCCACTTTAAAGTCCATAAACTTTGTTCTTGATTCCCACGGTTTTGGGGCCCACCATTGGTCAAGAATTTCTTGTTTGGTAAAAGCATCCCATACCAGCGAAAGATCGGCAGCAAACTCCCTGTTTACGAATACCGTTTTTGTTGCTTTGTCAACGGTAAAGTCAAATAGCAAATCGTTTTTCATTTTTTCTGTTTTTTAAGTGTTGATAATAAGTTGTCAAGTTGATTAAACCTGGTTTCCCAAATCTTTCTGAATTGGTTTAACCATTTATCAATCTCTTTCATTTTTTCAATTTCCAGTGAATAGTAAATTTCCCTTCCCTTGTATTCCTGTTTTACCAATTCGCATTCTGTGAGTATGCGAAGGTGTTTAGAAACAGCCTGCCGGGTAGTGTTGAAGTTGTCAGCAATGGCGTTCGGTGTCATTGCCTGCAATGCAATTAAGGTAATTATCGCCCGTCTTGTGGGGTCGGCTATTGCCTGAAAAATGTCCCGTCTCATTTTACTTAATTTGCATTTGCGAAACTAATCGGTTGCAAATATATGCGCAACTACTTGGTTTCGCAAATTTTTCTGCAATTATTTTTTATTTTTTTAAAAGTGCTGGCCGGCATGGTTCATGGCTCACGAACCATGCTGCTTAAAAAAAAATCTCACCCGGTAAATTATATGGTTTCCTTGCTTGAAAAGCCGTAGTTTAAGTTAATCATTATTTGAGCGTGTGCCGTCAATATAAATAACAGCGAAAGGGGTGTTGTTAAAACCAGTTTTCTATTCTTACCTTTTAATTATCCCAATGTATCCTTGTAAATGGTTGACACAGTCCCATAAAACAGGATATTTTAATCAAGCTGTTACAATGCCCGCTATAGCCAACACGTGCAGTTAAAATAAGGGTTGTAAAAATTATTTTTTCATGACAGCTATTTTGCGGGTTACTATTATTTTCCCAGCATGTCTCTTAATGTGGTAAAATCAACCGCTTTTTTTATCGCAGCTATAGTTCTTCAAATATTGCATCGCCCTTTGATAGGGTTTACACAACAGAAAAAAACTGCGGTGATGATTTGGAGACTGAGGGATTCGAACCCTCGATACCCTTTCGAGTATACACACTTTCTCCCGGTTAGGGCCGGGACTTCTTCAACCACTCAAACAACTCTCCAATGTAAAATCAACCATTCTATATATGCTCGGCTTTTCTTTGATTTGATTTCTTTTTCTCTTTTTAAAGCATCTGATCTTGATATTACTTTTTCAAAGTAAATCAGTCGCCACGGTCTTTTTGAAGCAGTGTATTTGCTAAATCCATCAAAATGTTTTGACATCCTTCTATCTAAATCATCACATTGGCCTACATAAAAAGAAAAATCCTTCCGACTTTGAAGGATGTACACAAAGAATTTCTCTTCCTGTTCCATTTTTTGAATAAGGTTTGTAGCGGAGACTGAGGGATTCGAACCCTCGATACCCTTTCGAGTATACACACTTTCCAGGCGTGCTCCTTCAACCACTCGGACAAGTCTCCAATTATAAATTATATGCTTCTTCAAACCCAATGCATTCCGTATACACACTTTCTCCCGATGCATATCGGGACTCCTTCAATCCCGAACTCCTTCGGGAGACAAGTCTCCAATATTTTCAGCCGGGCTTTTTTACCTAGCCCCTGCAACGCTCCTTTTTAACGGGCAGCAAAAATACGCTGTCAATGCTTAGCATCCGAATATTTTTACGGCTATGCTGAATCCGCAAATTCCTTATCTTCAGTCACTGCTTGTCTTCCATACCTGCTATTATTTCTATTCCATTGCAGCAATTTAAAACTATACTAACATGAGTTTAAAAAGAAGAGATTTTATCCGTCTTTCCGCTGGCAGTTCTATGCTGTTGGGCTTATCTTCCTTCACCGGGCAAAAAGACACTGCTCTGAATGATCTGAAGCCAATGACAGACGATATTGTTCCTATCTCCACAGCCGAGCGCCTTACACGTATAGACAAAGCCAAAAAGCTGATGGCTGAAAATAAGATGGAGGCCCTGATCCTGGATTCCGGCACCTCTTTAAAATATTTTACCGGCATCAGCTGGTGGCCAAGCGAACGCACCATGGTTGCCATTATACCAGCAAAAGGCGATGTTACTTATATAAGTCCTGCTTTTGAAGCCGATCGCCTGCGCCAACTGATAACAATAGGAAAAGACGTACAAACCTGGGAGGAACATGAAAGCCCGTATAAACAAATAGTCAGCGCATTAAAGGGACTTGGCATCACCGGCGGTAATATAGGTATAGAAGAACGCCTGCGCTTTTTTGTATATGACGGAATCAGGAAAGAAGCGCCGCAGCTTAATTTTATAAGCGGGGATGCGGTTACCATACCATGCCGGCTGATTAAATCGCCGGCAGAAATTGCCTTAATGCAAAAAGCCAATGATATTACTATTGCCGCCTATAAAGTAGGTGTAAGTATGCTGCGCGAAGGCATGAGCCCGGCCGATTTTTCTGCCATTACTGCTGAAGCCCATTCCAAACTGGGCGCAAACGGAGAAATTGGGGTAAATTTTGGAAAGGCTTCCGCCTATCCGCATGGAAGTATAGAACCACAGCACCTGAAAAAAGGAGATATTGTTTTAATGGATGGCGGCTGCCAGGTACAGGGTTATTCATCAGATATCAGCCGAACGGTTGTATTTGGAGCAACGCCCACCAAGCGCCAGCTGGATGTGTGGACCATACAAAAGAACTCGCAGGCTGCCGGTTTTGCCGCTGCAAAAATTGGCGATCCCTGCGAAAATGTAGACATCGCCGCGCGTAAAGTATTAACCGATGCCGGGTTCGGACCAGGTTATAAAGTACCGGGTTGCCCACACCGTACCGGTCATGGTATTGGCATGGATGGCCACGAATGGGGTAATATGGTGTTGGGAAATAAACTGCCGTTACAGGTGGGTATGTGTTTTAGCGTGGAACCTACCATTGCTATTTACGGGGAGTTTGGTGTACGGATTGAAGATTGCGCTTACATGACACCGCAAGGTCCTAAGTGGTTTTCTGTACCAAGCCCGGCAATTGACAAGCCGTTTTTTGCGTAAGCAATACCGGTAAAATTTTAAATACATTCTTTATTATAAAAATTGCCGCAGATCCACAGATTAATCTGCACATCTGCGGCAATTTGTTCTTTCCACACTGCAATTCTATACTTCCCTGTCCGCGTTTTTATATTAATTACCAAAGAGTTTTTTTGCATTTATTGTGGTAGTTGCTGAGACTTCTTCGACGCTTATTTTTTTTACCGCTGCAATTTTTTGTGCCACATATTTTAAGTAGGCGCTTTCATTTCGTTTTCCACGAAAAGGCACAGGTGTCAGATAAGGTGCGTCAGTCTCAAGCACAATATTACTGAGTGGCAATTTTTCTATAACTGCAGCCAGCCCGGAGTTTTTATAAGTAATTACACCTCCTATACCCAGGTAAAAACCGAGATTAATAATTTGCTGCGCTTCTTCAAGACTACCGCCAAAGCAATGAAAGATACCCCTGAGATCGGCATCATGCATCTCTTTTATCACATCAATACATTCCTGCGTAGACTGCCTTGAATGAATAACGACCGGAATTTTATATTTTTTTGCCCAGCTTATTTGCGTTTTAAAAGCAAGGTATTGCTGCTGGGTATATGTTTTATCCCAGTAAAAATCCAGCCCCGTTTCTCCTATAGCTGCAAATTTTCTGCGGGCCAGCCATCCTTCAGCTATCTGCAATTCTTCTTCGTAGTTTTCTTTTACAGAACATGGATGCAGGCCCATCATGGCAAAACATTGTTCCGGATAATCTTTTTCCATCTGCAGCATGCTATCTATAATGTTGCTGTCGATAGCCGGAAGATAAAAACGGCCAATATCTTCCGCATTTGCCCTTTCAATTATTGCCGGCCTGTCATCATTAAAATCATCCAGGTACAGATGACAATGTGTATCAATCATCATAAAACAAAAATTTAAAACCACTGTTCATAATTCATTTTAACCTATGCCATAGTGTTAACCGTAAGATTGATTTAAGTACTCCTGAGAATTAGTAAAACAACTATGGAATATAACTTTATTTACATTGTATGATCCGTAAAGCTACCATTACAATACTATTTGTAAGGGTCAGCAATAAAAACAGGTTGTACTGCCATTTGCGCAAACAACAAAAACCCGGATGATAAACGTGTAAACAACGGCTTGTTTTTCAAAAAATCTGGCTTGGTAAATATACAGCCGGCTGAAAGGGACCACCGGTTTGCACCTGCGGTTTAAAGAATAAAGTTTCCCCCGCAGGAAATACTTTGTATTGATAAAATAAAATTATACCTTTAAATCAGTTTTCATAGGGTACGGATTAAAAACGGGCCAGGGTTTCTACCCCGGCCCAAACTTTTTAAAGCCGTTTATCAACGAAAACCCTTACCTGCAAAGGATTTTGCCACTGCCAGCAACAATATTTTCCCATATCACTGCAAATAATTATTGACTCAGTTTTTCAAAAACAAACCCCATTTTACTGAAATATTCAAGGGCTTCCGTTAATGCATAGGTCATTCTTTCCATAGCTTTTTCGCTATCATGAAAAACGATGATTGAACCGTTGCCTGCGGTTCGCTTTACATTTCCCCAGCATTTTTGTGGGGTAATGGTTGTATCAAAATCTCCACTGAGCACAGACCACATCACAATAGTAAACCCTAGTTTTTCTGCGGCCTGCCTGGCCTGGAACCGTGTAATGCGTCCATATGGCGGACGAAATAAATCAGTATCAATATATTTTGCTGCCTTTGCAATGTTTTCAAAATATAGTTTGTCATTTGTCTTCCATCCGTTAACATGATCATGCGTATGATTGCCCGTTGCATGGCCATCAGATAAGATTCTTTTGTATATGCCGGGATGCGCCGCAACATTTTTTCCTATGCAAAAAAAAGTGGCTTTTGCGTTGTATTTTTTTAACGCGTCCAGTACAAATTCCGTTGCCACGGGGTGGGGACCATCATCAAAACTGAGGTAGATTTTTTTTTGCTGGCGCGGCATGCTCCACAGGTAACCAGGGTATAACCATTTCTTCATCCACCAGGGTGTCTTTACCAGGTATAGCATGTATTAACTAATATGTTGTAATATGAATTACTTTTCCACCTGCTTTAAAAATTCTTCCATTCTTTTTTACAAATTCTTCCTGAGAAACTTCGTCCGGCAAAAACTGATCAAGGTAGTTGCGAACCTGTACATTCGTTACTTCCGGCAACCGGCCAAAAATAGTGGCTTCCTCAATATAACCCATCATCAGCGGCTGCAATTTTCCATAAAATAAATTATTGTCTATAAAAATATCCGAGCCAAGTATTTTATCGCCCGACATGCAAACGATACCAACAATATTACTATCCGTCTGCCTGAATTTATTTTCAAAAAATTGCCAGTATTCATTTTGCTGTGCCGTAAAAACTTTATCCTTATCGCGCGACAAATAAGAAAGCGTTTTGTTTTTTACTTTGCCGCTTTCCAGCTGATTGTTAATTTCTTTCCAGAGCAGCACCTGGTTTTTGCTTTCATCAAGTGTTTTGCGCAAATGCGTGTTGGCCATTTTCCGGTAAACAAATTTCCTGTCTTTCTCGCTCCACCTGCCTTCTTCCACACACATTACCGGCAGATCAATGCGACCGGATTTAGCTATAACAATGGTATCTTTTGTTACTATCCTGTCCTGGCGGCCACCGGCCAGTACCTCGCCCGATGACACGAGAATATTTTTATCTGAATTATTGTACAGCGATAACCAATGTACATTTTCCACAGCAGCCGTTCCTCTTTCCTGTACGGTAATAAGACCCTGCTGCAGTGCCTGGCTAAAGGAAACTGTGTTTTTTAAAAATGGTGATGCCGTGTCAGCTTTTCCCTTGTTCCGGATGGGTATTATACGCAAATTTTTATAGGTAACCGCACTGTCATAATCAACAAACAGGTGCTCATAAGTAAGCTGGGCAAATGCATGATTTGCCATTAGAAGAAAGCATATTGTATACCATTTTAGCATCTTATTTATCAACGCTGAAGTTAACAAAATCGTACCCCCGGAAGTACTGGCAACTATAAATTATTCCCAATAACAGCCATATGCATGCGGTTTTGGGGATTATGCTGTACTAATGATTATCTCTTATGCAGCGCAGACAGGGTCCTATATACGCCCATTTTTTTAAAAAAATAGCCTTAATAATAAAAAAGCCGCTGTTCATTGTGGTTAATGCAAAAAGTATATTTTTGCAGCCGTAACTAAACTTTACTAAAATGTCAGACATCGCAACAAGAGTTAAAAAGATCATTGTTGACAAACTGGGTGTAGAAGAGGCAGAAGTTACCAACGAGGCTTCTTTCACCAACGACCTGGGTGCCGATTCACTGGACACCGTTGAACTGATTATGGAATTCGAAAAGGAATTCAATATTTCTA
>JBDSOC010000195.1:0-31136 GCA_039915085.1 Chitinophagaceae bacterium | reverse complement strand
ATCCAAACCTGGGTTTGTTTTTCGTTATTGAGAATGGCTCTTCGCTCCGCCGCGCTCACAGCATTTTCAAAAGCGGCTATAGTTAACCGTGCGGACACACCACTTTTCTTGTCAACATATTCGTTGTTCCTGGCTTCAAATGCCACTTGTTCAATAAGTCTTTTAACGAGGTCACTGATTTTCACACGACTTTTTTGATCAGCATGCACTTCAGCTTCTTGTTCAGTAATGGCCAGCGAAGTCTCCAGTGTTTTTGGATAATGCGTTAATATCTGGCTTTCGATACGATCCTTAAGTGGTGTAACGATTGATCCGCGGTTGGTATAATCTTCCGGGTTGGCAGTAAAGATAAACAGGATATCCAGCGGCAGGCGTAATTTAAATCCACGTATTTGTATATCGCCTTCTTCCAGTATATTAAATAATGCCACCTGTATACGAGCCTGCAGATCGGGTATTTCATTGATAACAAAAATACTCCGGTTGCTTTTTGGTATGATACCATAATGAATAACACGTTCGTCGGCAAAACTGAGCCGCAGGTTAGCCGCTTTTATAGGATCTATATCGCCAATGAGATCCGCAACGCTTACATCGGGGGTAGCCAGTTTCTCCCCATAGCGTTCGCTGCGGTGCAGCCAGTGTATGGGCGTTTCATCGGCATGCGCAGCAATCTGGTCAATAGCATATTTCGAAATAGGTCTGAAGGGATCGTCATTGATTTCACTGCCTGCAATAAAAGGTATCCATTCATCCAGCAATTCCGTCATCTGTCTTGCCATACGTGTTTTTGCCTGGCCCCTTAATCCAAGAAATAAAATATTATGCTTGCTCAGCAAAGCTCTTTCTGTATCGGGTATTACAGAATCTTCATACCCCAATATACCTGGAAATGTAGATTCTTTATTCTGCAGTTTTACAATCAGGTTGTTGCGTATTTCTTCTTTAACCGATTTCGATTTGTAACTGCTTTTCTTCAATTGGCCTAAGGTTGTAATTTTCTTGATATCCATTATAATTATTTCTGATGTCTGATTTATAATCTGGCGATTTCGGAATTATGTGATTTTGGGATTTGTTCAGGGCATACCATCAAAAGAAATCTCAAAATCACTACATCACAAAATCAGCAATTTTTTAATTGAGCTTAATAGACTGTCTTCCTCTTTCCGCTTTCAAAATCTTTAAAGATAAATGCGCCCAGGCCATCCAGGGAAGCAAAGAATGCTTTACCGTTATTGGTTTCTGTAAACTCATTTACAAAACGTTGCAGGTATGGATCAGAGGCAATCATAAATGTTGTAATAGGGATCTTTAGTTTTTTGCATTGTGCAGCCAGGTTCAGACACCGGGAAGTAATCTTCCTGTCTAATCCAAAGCTGTTTTTATAATATTTTTTACCTACTTTCAAACAGGTTGGCTTGCCATCGGTAATCATAAAAATCTGTTTGTTGGGATTGCGCCGCCTCCTTAAAATATCCATGGCCAGCTCAAGCCCTGCCACGGTATTGGTATGGTAAGGGCCCACCTGCAGATACGGCAGATCTTTTATTTCTACCGGCCATGCATCATTGCCAAATACTACTATATCAAGTGTGTCTTTCGGATATTTTGTAGTAATCAGTTCACTTAGCGCCATGGCTACTTTCTTGGCAGGCGTTATCCTGTCTTCTCCATACAAAATCATAGAATGGGAAATATCAATCATCAATACAGTGGAAGTCTGCGATTTAAAATCCGTTTCACGTATCTGCAGATCATCTTCCTGCATTTGAAAATTATCCAGCCCATGATTTATCTGTGCATTGCGGATAGATTCTGTAAAATCAATCTGTTCCAGCATGTCGCCAAACTGGTAGGGCCTGCTGTCAGGGCTAACCTCATCGCCCTGCCCCGGTTTGCGTGTATTATGATCGCCCTGTTTGGTTTTTTTCAGCTTGCCAAAAATTTCTTCCAGGCTTTTTTTACGAATACCCTGCTCTGTTTTTGCCGTGATTTTTATTTCACCTGTTTGTTTGTTTTCATCAATGTATCCTTTGTCTTTCAGGTCATCAATGAAATCGCCCATACCATAATCCGGGTTGGTCAGTTCAAACTGCCGGTCCAGTTCATTCAGCCATTGCAATGCTTCGCCTACATCACCGCTGGTATAGGTGAGCAGCTGCATAAACAATTCCATCAGCTTGTCGAAGGCCGTTTTACCTTCCTGGCTGGGATCAAATTTTGAAAAGAAATAACCTCTCATATGCTGTAATTTACAACTTTTGCTACTGCGTTTCCATCAAATAACACAATAAGAATTTAAAAAAATTATAGTGATTTTGACAGGCAATCCGGCAGGTAATACACGAAAGAATTATGGAGCAACCACATAATAAACAGTGGCATATTCCTGCCGCTCCGTGAAAATCCCTTTTCTCTGCGCGATTTAGTCTGCCCGGTAAATCATAACAACGTAACTGTAAATTGGTTGCATAAAAAAACCCCACGCAGTGGTGGGGTCTCTAAAAACTATCCTGACTATTTATTTATCAAGCCCTTTTTTCTTTTTATTATTACTGTCGATGCTGTTGCTGATGATCTTTTCCATTTCAGCATTGCCGTTTAAAGAACTGCTCTTGTACTGCCCTTCCATCATGCTCAGCATTTGTATCATTTGCTGTGTGCCCTGTGATTCTGTCTGCATCGCCTGTTGTTTACCTTCAGGCAGGGTCTGGTAATAGCGCATTTGCTGTTCAAGATCCTTGTGCAGCGCTTTGGATACATGCTCTGCCAGCTGCTTGTAATCAGCTTTGTAACAGGCTTCCAGGAACCGCAGCGTAAAATAATCATGCTGGTTGTTGTGGCTTACCATCGCATAAGGCATATTCTCTTCCAGGATGTGCTTGTCTGCCATATCCAGTAATTTTTTTGCCTCTTCTTTTTTGCCAATATCCGCCATGCCTGCTGCGCCGTCTGCGTAAGCACCACGTATACTGTTCAGGTGTACGCGGTTTTGTTCATCAAAATAAACCCCTTTTTTGTCGGCACTTCCGAAACCAAATTTGTGCATCAGTTTGTCAACTACCCAATCAATATTAATACCGCCGTTATTTTTTACCGGTACAAGGCGGTAGGTAAGCCCGTCTTTACGCAGGTAACTTGACATGCCCAGTTCCTGGCCGGTATACGGTGCAGTAAAATAAATAGGGCGCTTCCATTTGTTGGCAGCTATAATATTGATAATGGCCAGGTCATTCTTAAACAGTACGTTCTTATTCTTTGCCAGTTCAAAATCAACTTCGGTGGCAACGGTATCTGCCGGGTTTACGGTACCATTGGCACGCACTTCTTTTTCATCAACTGAAAGTTTCAGCCTGCGGGTAGGCAGGTAACTTAATGCTTCGCCGCCCTGCGTAGTCACTTTTTTATCCGGATCATCGCTCCCCACAAAATCTTTCATAATTGTGTACACATCATAATATGCTTCCTGGCTCAGATCCTGCCTGGGGTTGATATAAACATAGTTACGGTTATTGCCCTGTATCTTTTCTTCATCCCATATTACATCTATGGGATCGCTGTTGTTTACTTTATAACGCAACTGGTTAATATACCAGTCTATACCCAAAAGGCTGTTGTTGATAACACGTATATCCGGGCGGATGCCTTCCACTTCCTGGGCATACCAGAGCGGGTAGGTATCATTGTCTCCATAAGTAAATAAAATAGCATTGGGAGCGCAGCTTTCCAGGTAGTCTTTCGCAAGATCCCTTGCCAGTACTTTTTTGCTGCGGTCATGATCGTCCCATTCCTGCTGGCCCATCAGTATGGGCACTGCCAGCATGCAAGCGCCAAACGCTATGATGCCGGAAACACTGGCACTCAGCTTATTTTGCAGCCATTCTTTTATTTGTAAAACACCCAATCCAATCCAGATGGCAAATGCGTAAAAGGATCCCACATAGGCATAGTCACGTTCCCTTGGTTGATTGCCCGCCTGGTTAAGATAAAATACAATAGCAAGGCCGGTAAAGAAGAAAAGCAGGCCGGAAACAAGAAAATCCTTCCTGTTTTTAAAGTAATGGAAAACCATTCCTATCAGTCCTAATATAAATGGCAGCCCGTATAATTTGTTATTGGCTTTGTTGTGTTTAATGCTGTCTGGCAGATTGTCCTGGTCGCCCAGGCCAAGAATTTTGCTGTCAAAGAATGGAACGCCGGTCAGCCAGTTGCCATCTCTCGCGTTGCCCTGGGCAAATCCCTGGATATCGTTTTGTTTGCCTGCAAAATTCCAGAGAAAATAACGGCCGTACATCCAGGATAGCTGGTACCTGAAAAAGAAATTGATGTTATCAGAAAAACCGGGTTTCTCGCCATCGGCAAGGCCCAGGTAATCTTTATAAAAAGTAGCATGTTGCTGGTCGTTGCTGGCATCCCAGACGCGTGGGAAAAACATCATGTCTTCAGCTGAGTAAACCGGCTTCTGATCCCTTCCAATCTCAATATATTTGTCTTTGCCTTTGGTAAATTTCATATCTGTTTCCTGGTAAGACTCCGGCTGCGCAGTAAATACCTGGCCATAGATAAGTGGAAAATCGCCGTATTGATCACGACCGAGATAGCCTACCAGTGAATTGGGATTGTCTACGTTGTACATATCCACAGCAGGGTTTGCGTTGGAACGTATCATGGTGGTTACATAGGTGGAATAACCAAGCAGCATAAATATAGCTGACCAGATACCGAGCGTAAGAAAAGACCAGTTGTTTTTCTTTGCTATGCGAAGGCCGAAATAGAAGATTACTGCCAGCAGGATAAAGAAAAATATGAACCCGCTGAAGAAAGGCATATTGAGTCCATTTACAAACCAGATATCAAATTTGCCGGCACCTACAACGGTATATTGGATCATGAATTTTTGTACAAAACCAGTGATGCCACAACCTATTACAAAGGCCCAGAACGTGCCCCATGGAGTAGCTTTATACCGTTTGAAATAGTAGACCATTACAATGGCCGGAATGGTTAACAGACCGAGCAAATGCACGCCTATTGAGAGACCCATCAGGAAAAAGATAAAGATGATCCATCTGTCGGCACCCGGGCTATCTGCATTGTGTTCCCATTTCAGCATGGCCCAGAAAACCAATGCGGTAAATAAAGAAGACATACCATATACTTCACCTTCTACAGCGCTGAACCAGAAAGAATCACTGAAAGTATAGGCAAGTGCGCCAACAATACCGGCAGCCATGATAGAAAATAGCTGGTCCTTGGTAGGGTCAATACTATTGTTTGTAATAACAATTTTCCTGGCAAAGTGGGTAATGGTCCAGAAGAGAAAAAGAATGGTAAATCCGCTGGCCATGGCGGTCATAAAATTTACGGAACGGGCGGCGCTTTCAGGGCCGCTTCCAAATATCCATGAAAAACCTACGATAAACAGGCGGCCGAGCATTACAAAAAGCGGCGCTCCGGGCGGGTGGGGTACCTGCATTTTAAACGTGCTGGAGATAAATTCTCCGCAATCCCAGAAGCTGCCGGTAGCTTCCATGGTCATAATGTACACTGTACAGGCAATTGCGCACACTATCCAGCCCGTAATATTGTTAACTCGTTTAAAATTCATAATGCATTGGTTTTGAAAAAGTGGGGCAAATATAACGGTCTAAGTGTAAAGAATAGTACGGGCTTCGTTTTTTAACGGAAGATTTTTGTCTGAACCAGGATTTAAAGGATTAAACAGATTAATGGAATATGGTAATAAGTTTTGATGATTGAATAAACATCTTATCGTCTCCAGGCAATCTCCTAATCCCCAAAACCCAGTTCAGACAATTATTCAAAATAGATCGTCACTTTATTATAAAATAGCCTGTTCTGCAGGTAGGGATTGGCGGGTTCTTCTTTATAACCCATCAGGCCAAAAAGCAGGCCGGCGGCATTGCCTTTATTAATGGCGATTTCAAGGTAACCGGCGGAATTAAACAAGGCCAGTTTTTCGCCCTCCGGTACATCTGCATAGGTTTCGCTAAGTGTTTCTATATGGTCATTGCGCCGGGTTTCAATACGGAAATTCCGCTTTCCCCTTTGCTCCTCAAACTGAGCTTTTGTGATGTTTACAATCACGTTTTCAAAATTGTCTATAAAGATGATCTGACCCTCCATACTTTTATTGTCTGCCGCCAGGTAAGGGCGTAAATGATTTTTTTCTGTTATTTCAACATCTGGTTCACCAATATCCTGCAGCCGTTTGCCTTCCGTTAAAGATTGTATGGCGCGTCCCATTATTTCAATACAATAGAGCGTGTTTTTGATTTTCGTTTTATCAGCCTGCAGCCGTATAATTATTTCAGGTTTGCCTTCAGCAATCATGGTCAGCAGGCCATTGTCGGCGCATAAGATGTATTGATTTTCATAAAAAGCCAGCAACAGGTTTTCCGTTTTATGTTCAAAAAGATTAACCAGTATAATATGAAAGCTATGTGCGGGAAAATTTTTGATAGCGTTGCGGCAGATATAAGCAGACTGGGTGTAATTAAATGGTGGCAACTGATGGGTAATATCTGCAATGGTAAATGAAGGATTTATCTGCAACAATCGTCCTTTGGCAGCTCCCACCAGGTAATCCTGAAAACCGATATCTGATGTGAGGGTGATTAGGGGCATCTTTGGAAAGTATAAAAGTTTATCGTCAGACGTCAATCGTCAGTAGTGAGTGCTGCCGCGATGATGTTTCACGACTGAAGCCTCACGACTATTTTACAAGTTTACCATTTTTAAAGAAAAAATTATAAGTAAATTTATCTGCAAGGCCCGGGAAGAATTTATTCAAAAACACAGTGCGTTTACCTGTGAAGGTAAGTATCAGTGTACGTTTCTTTTTTTCAATGGCTTCAACGATATGGTGGGCACATTCAGCGGCACTCATCATTTTATCTTCATCCATGGGTGATTCGCCCTGTGATTTCCCCTGTTCATTCAATGCTGTATTGCGGATATTTGAGGTGGTAAAACCAGGACATACCCACATAACATGTACCTCTTTTTCCAGCAGTTCGGTTCTTAATGATTCCAGCCAGCCCTGCAAAGCAAATTTAGAAGCAGAATAACCACTGCGGCCGGGAAGGCCCCGGTAACCTGCAATGGAGGAAACACCTACTATCACACCTTTTCTTTCAAGCAAACTTGGTAATGCAAACTTGGTACAATACACACTTCCGTAAAAATTAGTGTCCATTACTGTACGGATAACGTCCACATCCACATCATTCACCAGCGCATGCATAGATATACCGGCATTATTAATTAATATATCAATACCTCCCAGTGTTTCTATGGTAGATTCAACAAAACGCCTGCAATCTGCCTCTTTGCTTACATCGCATACTACGGCGTGTAATAATACATTGGTATATTCCAGCTGAAGATTATATATTTTATCATGATTGCGGGCACAGGTAGCTACTTTGGCGCCGGCTTTTATCATAGCATGCACCAGGGCTTTACCAATCCCGTCTGTTCCGCCTGTAATAGCCACTACTTTATTGTTAAAAAACGAAGACATAAGATAAAGCTGTGATATTTTGGGCAAACCTAATCTAAATAAGCGTTATCTCAAAAGGGTGATCAACACTAAACCAATGCTTTAGCATAGATTTTACGCTTTAAATGCGGTTTTGGTTGAAATAGGACTTTTCTATCCGTATTTAAATAAAAAAGCGCCGTTGAAGGCGCTTTTGTGATCCCGCTGGGACTCGGACCCAGGACCCATACATTAAAAGTGTATTGCTCTACCAACTGAGCTACGGAATCATCCCTTTATTTTTGGGAGTGCAAAAATAGGGATTATACCCTTTGTACCAAATTTTCTAACTTATTTTATCCATCTAGTTTCCACATTTGTTTATAACTGAAAAATATTTATCCGGTAGCATGTTTACTTCATCTTTATTTTATGCATGCGCTTAAGAAGAAAATTTGGTTTTCCTGCTCCGGCCTGAGGTGGAAGAAACGGGTTTTACAGCCCGTGGCTGCACACTAACCGAAATTGTCATAACCTTTATAATAATTAAATGTGCCGGCCGTGAAAAAAATATTCCGGTAAACGCATCGTTTAAATCATTTCGCTTTCGGTCAGCACCCATCCCCTGCAAGCTGATGTGTCAGACGATATATAAATCACAGCTATTCATTTTTTAATTTTTTTTAAAACCGGTTCCTGTCCCGCCGGATGTTTTCTTCATCTCCCGGGTTTATTCAATCGTAAATTTCGTCTAAGATCCATCTTATTCTTTATCATGATATAATCTATCCTTTAGCAAAAAATATCCATTGGCCTGCAACTAAAAAAATCACTTTTAACCAACCATATTAAATGAATACAGCCGTTCATTTTTTCAATAATAAATATATTATCGCCATTGCATATATATCTGCATTGGGCAGTTATTTGTTTGGGTTCCATTTTGCCGTTATATCCGGCGTGTTGCCTTTTTTGCGGATAACAGTGAATCAAAAAAGGCGATTCTTCCATTTCCATTTACACATTGGCAAACGCGAACCAAAGATTAGGAGGGCAAAAGCGTAATTTATTAAAAAATAATATTTTACATTGCAATTAGTATCAAATTTTGAGAGCAATTGCAAACCTTATCGTATCCTGATAGTGCAGGGAAAAGAATGGATTTTGCCTTCCTGGCAATATTGACCTTGCTATCCCTTTTTATTTACTATCCCGTATTTTATACGGATTATTTGTACACTGATGAAGCCACCCAGGTTTGGTTGACAGATAAAGATGTTAACCTTACATCGGTTATCCAGGGCAGGTACATTACCTACATAATTTTCAAAAC
Organism: Chitinophagaceae bacterium; assembly: GCA_039915085.1. Classification (GTDB taxonomy): domain Bacteria; phylum Bacteroidota; class Bacteroidia; order Chitinophagales; family Chitinophagaceae; genus JACMLD01. The sequence continues at coordinate 22,296 of JBDSOC010000195.1, read as the reverse complement.
AATTTTTGGATTCATTCATTCTACAGCAGGGGTCAGGCATGCCCGTATTATATCCCTTGCCGGATGGGTTCTATGCCTTCCCATATGGTATTTCATGCTCAAGCGCCTGCTTGCAAAAAACGGTCTTCCCGTGATAATAGCAGGATTGTGCTGCGGGTATCTTATTTGCATGCCGCCTTTTATAATTTCAATAGGATGGGCCGCTTGCCTTGAAATGTTTGTTGCCTGCACTGCCGGTTTGGTTGCTGGCTTTGCCTGGCATGTTGGGATGGAGTTTGTTGAACGTAACAGGGCCCGTACCGCTATTTGGATAATGGGGTCTGTAGTAGCAGCCATGATTTCACTTTTTACCTATCAAAATGGATTTGGATGTTTTTTTATTGCGCCTTTTATCCAATTAATTGGCCGGAAACGGTTAACTAAGGAATTTTGCCGATCTATTCTCTGGGCTCTTTTTTTATACATCATTTATTACTGCTTATTTAAATTAAGCCTATATGAAATGTCTATGACGGCCAGTGCCCGGACTCAGCTGGCACAAAACCCGCTTCAAAAAATAATATTTCTTTTTACTAAACCGCTGGCAGCTTCTTTTCATTTTACTTTTTTGTTACCGGAAAAAAGTGTTGCCGGGATTATTGTTTATTTGTCTGCGGCATTATTACTTGTTTTTGGTATGCTTTACCGGTTACGCAGGCAATCAAATATGAAAAATTTGGGGTACATGTGTGGAATCATTGTTGTTTTTATTTCGGCATATATTCCTTCTTTAATTGCGAATGAAAATTATCCATCCAATCGTACATTGCTGGCCTTAAATCTTTTGGTTTTCCTGCTTTTATCGGCAACAATATTCGACTACATAAAGTCTGAAGGCGTTCGATATAGTTTCACGGTCGTTCTCATGACAATATTCACTATCAATGCGTGGTACAATTTCCGGTATGAATTTGTTTTTCCGTTAAGCCGGGAATATTCAATTGTTAAAAAGGAAGTGCTCCATCAATTCAGATCTGCAACTGACAGTATCCTGTATGTCCGTCCGGCTGAGGCCTCATTTGAAAATAAGTATGGAATAATCAGGTCCTGGGATGAATTCGGCGTTCCATCTACAGCCAAAATATGGGTGCCCGATCCACTTCTCCGACAAATAATATTTGAAGCGACAGGAAATAAGGAAAGAGCTGTAAGACTGGTCATTGAATCTTTTGAAAGCGAAAAAGCACTTTTCGAATCCGGAAAGCAAAAATCAGAAAGAACTATTCTGATTAGCGTTGCTTCAGCTGAGTGAACCCGCTATAACGTTTTTTCACAGTATACTTATTTGCATTTTTTTAATTTCACTATATGCTCAAAACCGGAAATAACCTTGTCAAGATGGGCAATCGCTAATGTGAAAGTTTTTTTTGCCAATTTCGATTGCGGTCGGCTCATTTTGTTGCCGGGATTTGCGCCTGCTATTACAACACTGGCCGCAGATAAAATGATTAATCGCTTTCTCAAAATAAGCGTCTAATGGAAATATAAATTTCTCCGATCTCCAATAAAAATAGGAGGATAAGCCGTTAATGTTCTCATATTTTCTTGCTCTCTTGCTTTAACGTTTGCAAATCAATTTCTTTATCCTTGTTTAGCCGCATACGATTTACTACGCATACTGTCACAAGAAATATTTTCCTGGCAGGATGTGGACAGCGATTTTGTCACAAATATTAATGACAGGAATTTCACCCTCAAAGTTTTTATAAAACATCCACTACTCATTTATTATCGAGTTGTTCTGCCAGACCGATGAGAAGCCCTTCGGTTCCACGAATGTAGCAGAGCCGGTACGAGTTCTCGTACTGAACCACTTCGCCAACGAGTTGAGCGCCATGTTTGATGAGCCTGGATACCATCTCGTCAATATCTTCAACAGTGAACATGACGCGCAGGTAGCCGAGTGCGTTCACAGGGGCAGTACGGTGATCTGAGATAGTAGGCGGGGTGAGAAACCGTGAAATCTCAAGCCGGCTATGACCATCGGGTGTGACCATCATAGCAATCTCTACGCGCTGAGACCCTAGTCCGGTGATGCGACCAGCCCATTCTCCTTCAACCGTAGCCCGGCCTTCGAGCTTCAGGCCGATCTCTGTAAAAAAGGAGATGGCGTCATCGAGGGATTCTACAACGATACCAACATTGTCCATTCTTAGTAATTTATTTTTTGCCATAATTTTACTTTTATAGATTCATTGGTTGGGGAACTGAGGTCCTGGTGGAATATCCACAGGTGTTGACTCCTTCCGTCACACTAATTTAGCCATAAAATGAATGGCTGAAAGAGGTTAGCACTGCAGGTATTTTCCACACCTGATAGCATTTGCCGGGAAAAACGTATATTTCGTTTGCCAAGAAAATATTATTAATGATTGATCTGACTACAGTACCTGCGCCATCCCCGTTCATCTCAGGCTATCACCGTCATGCGGGCTGGGTGCGGGTTACGCACTGGCTTGTAACAATAAGTTTCTTTGCACTCATCTTTAGCGGAGTTGAAATCCTCATGGTGCATCCGAGGTTATATTGGGGAGACGCCGGAAACGACCTTACACCTGCATTGTTTGAACTACCCATCAGCCGGAATTACAAGCATCATGGTTGGGAAACACCAAAACCCTTTTTTAATAAAATTGCCTCACCGGTAAGTGCAAGCCGGACCTATGAAATCTTCAATCAAAACGGTTGGGGCCGTAGCCTGCACTTTTTGTCAGGATGGATATTGGTTCTCACAGGGTTGTTTTATTTGCTGGCGGGTATTTTCACTGGCCATTTTAAAAATCGTCTTTTGCCCCAGGCGAAAGATTTCAACTCACGGTTATTCACAACCGATTTTATCGGACATTTTCGGAAAATGCCGGCTTTGTCAGATGGAAAGTATGGGCTGATTCAAAAATATACATACATGGCAGTATTATTTTTGTTGTTCCCTTTGGTTATTATGACAGGCATGACGATGTCACCCGCAATTACTGCTGCCTGCCCATTCCTGTTAACAATATTTGCAGGCGCCCAGTCCGCACGTACCATCCACTTCTTTGTATCGTTATTGCTGCTGCTGTTCCTGGTTGTGCATGTGGTAATGGTAATAAGGTCCGGATTCAAACAACAAATGCGAAATATGACCATAGGCAAATAAAAATGAAAAAGAAACACCATATTACCCGGCGCAATGCGATTATCACAGGGCTTACTTCCCTGGGCGGTATATTGTTGACTGGTTGCGCAAAAAAATCACCACCGACTTATGGTAATATCCTGAGAATGGGTGATGCGTTAACGTATGTTGCCCATCGCACTTTGCTGCCAGGTCAGTCGCTCGTAAAAGAATACCAGCACAATGAAATATCAGCATTCCCTGCAACTGGCACTACCAATCCCGGCGATCCAGCCAAAAGGGGTGACCATGAGACACCTTACATTGACGCTTACGCGCAATTGCACAAAGGGTCTTTTACTAACTGGCGGCTGTCTGTGGAAGGGAGTGTGGCACGGCCTGCCGCCTATTCTCTTGCAGATCTAAAAGTAATGCCTCCAAGAACCCAAATCACCCGGCACACCTGTGAAGAAGGATGGACCGCTATTGCTGAATGGACGGGCGTGCCTTTGCGCAATGTTCTAAATAATGCCGGTATAAATAAGAATGCCCGCTATGTCAATTTCTACGCCTATGATGGTTATATGGAAAGCATTGACATGACCGATGCGCTTCACCCTCAAACAATACTTGCTTATGGGATGAACGGACAGGCGTTGCCTGTTGCCCATGGTGCACCGGTACGTGTACGGGTAGAAACACAAATTGGATATAAGAGTGTGAAATACCTGGAGCGTATTGTTGTCACCGATGAATTTGTTGATACGGGTGACACCGGTTGGGCATGGTATACCGGCATCTGAAAGATCGGTCTTCCTGCAACTTTCTTTTGTAAAATCAACACGCTTTTTCCAATGCGGAATACTTATAATCATGACGTATAGCAAGGTCAGGAAAAAAATACCATATAACCATTCTTGTTTTACGAAATTATTATGGAAGAAATTATTGCCGGTAAGAGACTGAAATCCTATACCCAATCTGTGGAAATTATTCCTTAAAATTTTATAAATCCGGCAAGTATGGGTTGCATAAAGCGAATCATTATATGGTATGATTATGTGATGTTACTTCAAAACGTTTGTATGAAATTATTTCTACTATTTCTTTGGTTACTGGCAATAACCTATTCCTGCTCAGCAAAAGCCCAGGAGATAGATCCCGTTAAAAAAGCCAATGCATTAAACGAACAAAAATCGGATCATAAAATAGTAGATGATGCAGCTGCCGTTTTCCTGGTAAAATCTGCCGATGCGCGGATGATGGATATGCAGGAAGGCAAACTGGCAAGTAAAAGAGGCAGTTCTGCGGCTATCAGGCAGTATGGACAATTAATGGAAAAAGATCAGGCTTTTTTGCTGGCAAAAATCAGAAGGCTGGCTGCCCATAAGCAAATCAGCTTACCAACCGGTATCAGCAATCAAAAACAAGAGGGACGTGAAGATCTTATGGAAAAAAGCGGGCAGGATTTTGATAAAAAATTTATTAAGATGATGAAACTTGATCACGAAAGAGATGTCAAACTTTTCAAAAAAGCAATCAAAAGCGATGACAGGGAAATCAGTCTTTTTGCAAATAAACACCTGCCAATGATTCAAAACCATCTTGATAAAATTAACCAGCTAGAGGAAATGAATAAATGACATGATTAGGGTCCGGCCTGCAGATTAGCCGGGGGATAAATTCTGTCCCCGCCGAGTCTCCGCAGGCATTTATTTTTTTAGCCGTGTTATTGCGGGACTCGGCGCTTCATTGGGTCAAATCTATATCTTCCAACGCCATATAATTTGTAACTGGATAAATCTCCTCATCTCCTGTGATATAAAATTTAGCTGAAATGTGCAATACTCTACTGCATTTGCCGCCAGTTTTCATTGCCTTTACTTGAATTAGCATGCATATAAGTTAACTTTTGAAGAACCATGTCACGCGGCCAGCATTCTTTACAGTGACATGAATCTACCCAGACTTCATGGCAGTTTGCCGCGTTTTTTTATCACTATTATTTACAACTTGTTCCAGTTGCAAAAGTAAATCTATGTTACCGGTTTCTTTTAGCCACTAATCGATAAAACGCTTGCTGTCTCCGATAATTTTGTTGATATTTTTAGTTGTGATGCCGGCGCTGCATGGCCACACACAACACCTACGGCGGCATTTGTGAATTTAGAACATCAACGAAGGCGAAAACACCGTGTACACAAAGAATTTATTACCGCGTTTTACAAAACGAATCTGGCTAATTTTCAGCGTGAAGGCCAATTTTATTTCCTTCCGTATCAATACAAATAGCAACAAACCCCGCCGGCATTTTTGTTTTAGGTAAAATCAGATGCCCGCCTGCCTTTTCTATTCTGTCTATAACTGGTTGCAGAGCCGGACTTGCGTTTAGATAAATTAACGTGCCGTCCTTTCCGGGTTGAACGTCATTGCTTTTTAATAATGATCCAGACAAGATGCCAGAAGTACCCATAATAGTGTGGGGTTTTCTTGGGAAAAATGCCATTTCTTCGCCATTATCCCCTTTTGCAGTTTCCATCCCGATATCCAGGATGGTTTCATAGAATTTCTTTGCTCTTTCCAGATCTGACACAGGAATATCAAACCAGTTTACCGCATTTGTTTCTCCGCTCATTTTTTGTAGCATATTTTATATTTTTAGGCTACAAAGTTATTCATCCGGTAAGGTAGAAAATTGTATAAATCGGTCGTTTTCATTCCTGGCTAACTCCTTGGGCGTTACACCAGAATATTTTTTTATTTGTTTGATAAAATGCGCCTGGTCGGAGAAATGTTCTTCCGGAAACAATTTACCTTCTTTCAGGTTTTTAAATGACGCCCGATACCGTAAAATATTGCAATAAGACTTTAGCGTGATACCGAACCAGCCTTTAAAATACCGGTTGATCTGACGGCTGCTCCAGTGTACAGCGCCCGCAAGGTCTTTTATGGTGACTGATCCATTTGAATTGTAGACCATTCCCGACAGCGTTTGTTTTCTTTGATCAATCGTTTCTTTAATCAGACCGGTTACAACTGCTGTCACGGCATTAGCGAATCCGGCAAAATCAGTGGTCGATGACAATTGCAGGTTCCAGAAAGTGTTCGGCAAACTTGCCTGCCTGTTAAGCAGGTATGAAAGTTTTTTACGTAATAAATATTCTGCTGCAAGTAATTTGAAGCTGATTGCGAAGCTTACCGCATTTGCAGGTATATTGTAAGAAGACGGCTCCGTATACAAACCAACTAATATTGTGCGGAACTTCTTATTGTCAAAAGTGTAAAAAATAATATCAAAGTATCCGTCAGGGAGAATGATGACTTTTTTTTCACTACCACTTTTATTGCTGAGGTGCCAGAAAAATTTTATATAGTCCGCAATTGCCGGGTTTGGTGTGATGATTTCATATTCCATTGAATGATTAACCATCCTTCAATATAATGAATGTTCTTATAATATAGATCGATCTTCCGTTCCTGCGGATGGGTGCCTTAGGAAATCGCATTTTTTTTGACAGGCAATAAATAACAACCAATAGGATGAAGCAACAAATGGCCGTGCAGCAGTCCCAACTGCGCAAGTATGCAACCCTGCTTTTTGCGTTGGTATACTTATGCAGCTAATATCGGGGATTTGCCAATATGGAATCAATTTATGATTTATGGTCAGGTGGGGTTTTTTTTGCGGACTGAACCGGATAATCCCGGCATAGTAATTACTTTTTCTTGCATTCCATGTACAAACCTTGCGGGTATTCTTTAACAGCTTTCATTTTAATGATATCTGATAAGCAGCGTAACAATTTGTATTGCAAAATTACATTTTGAAAAGAAGGAATTTTTCAGCTGTATACAGCAAAATGACTTTAATTTTAACTGAACTTATTAGTTGTTTTAATTCACTGACTGAGATATAATTGATACAACTTAGCATTTTCTTTATCACTTAATATAATCCGATGCATCGCTTACCACAAATTCTTACTACGGCTTTCGTTTTGTTTTTTATTCATTTGCAGGCGCAGCCTGTCAGCACAGCAGAAAAAACTTCTTTCCAGGTGGCGGCCCCTTGGCAGGCGGCCTACGATGTGCGTTCAGACATTGCTATTGTTTACGGAATGGACAGCACTTTTGCAAAACGTGTAAACGGTTACCGGCAACGGGGTTATAATGTTCAGTTTATGACGGGCATTGCATGGGGGAATTACCAGGATTATTTTACTGGAAAATTTGATGGCAAGACGCATGAAGATGAAGGACAGGTAGAAAGGAACGGCAAAGAAATTGGTCATGGAAAAGGTATTCCTTATATCGTGCCAACAGACAATTACATAGCCTATTTTAAAACACTGGTAAAAAAAGTAATTGATGCCGGCGTAACAACCATATATCTTGAAGAGCCGGAGTTCTGGGCACGTGGCGGGTACAGCGAATCATTTAAAAGTGAATGGCAAAAGTTTTACGGATTTGCGTGGATGGCACAGCATGAATCGCCGGAAGCTACTTACCTGTCTTCTAAATTAAAGTACCAGCTTTATTTTCATGCGCTGAAAGAAGTATTTCAATATGCAAAAACATACAGCGAAAGTAAAGGCATCAAAGTAAAATGTTATGTGCCTACTCATTCATTGCTGAATTATTCTTCCTGGCAGATTGTAAGTCCCGAAGCAAGTCTTGCTGCATTGCCGGGTATGGACGGCTATATTGCACAGGTATGGACAGGTACATCGCGCGAGCCGGTTTATTACAATGGTTTGAAAAAGGAACGGGTGTTTGAAAACGCTTTCCTGGAATATGGGTCCATGTTATCAATGACGGCTCCTACGGGCAGAAAGATTTATTTTTTAACTGATCCCATAGAAGACTGGCCACGCACCTGGAATGATTACAAACAAAATTACCAGGCTACCTATACAGCTGAACTGATGTATCCCACGGTAAATAATTATGAAGTGATGCCATGGCCCAACAGGATTTATTTGGGCAAATTTAAAATGGCAAACAGCGAAGAAAAGCAACCCATTTCACCCGCTTATGCCACGCAAATGCAGGTGATGGTGAATGCATTGAATGAGATGCCTGTTTCAGTTAATAGAATTAATGGAAGCAAAGGCATTGGCGTTTTAGCAGGCAATTCTATGATGTTCCAGCGTTTTCCCACACATAATAATTATGAAGATCCCCAGTTGTCAAATTTCTATGGTATGGTAATGCCTTTATTAATGCGTGGTATACCTGTTGAGACGGTACACATGGAAAACCTGGGTTTTGAAAGTACACTTACAAATATTAAGGTGCTTGTAATGAGTTACGCAAACATGAAGCCGCAATCAGCAACTGTAAATGAACAATTGGCGCAATGGGTAAAAAAGGGCGGGGTGTTATTATATTATGGAAGAGACAATGACCCTTTTCAGAAAGTAAAAGAGTGGTGGAATACAAATGATAAATTGTATGCCGCACCTTCGGCACATTTATTTGAACTGATGCATATCCGCGCTTCAGACAGCAGCGGGCGATATAATTATGGGAAAGGAAAAATATATATTGCCAGGCAAGATCCAAAAGAGCTGGTTTTATCCGCAGGAATGGACGATGGATTTTTAAACGCAATAAAGCAGGCTTATGAAGAAGCCGGTGCAGGCAAACTGCAAACTAAAAATTATTTTTATCTTGAACGCGGACCCTATAATATTGCTTCTGTACTGCAGGAAAGTGTAAGCAATGAACCACTGGTACTGAACGGGCCGGTAATAGACATGTTTGATCCTTTATTACCTGTTTTAAAACAGAAGATTGTCAATCCCGGGCAACAATCTTTACTCTACGATTTAAAAAGAATCAAAAATAAAAAAACAGCTGAGGTTTTATGTGCCGCTTCAAGACAGTATGAAGAAAAGCGGCTGGCGGACAGCTATTCTTTTATTGCCAAAAGCCCTTCGGGCACACAGAATGTAATGCGCATATTACTTCCTGCAAAGCCAGTGAAGGTGGTTGCTACAACAGATGGGCAGCCCCTGGAAAATATCAGCGATTGGGATGAGCAATCACGAACATGCCGGCTGCAGTTCGTGAATTCAGCCGATGGTGTAAGGGTTGAGATAAAATGGTAAGCCAGGCCAAAGCAACAATTATCTACAGGCTTATCTCCTCGTTTAATTCTCCTGCCAGGAAAAAAGATCGTCTTTGATGTGATTTTTTTGATCCTTTCTATACTAATCAGGCGTATTTAATTTACATGCACAGTAAACAGGAATTTGTCAGCGTTATACAGGAAAACGAAGGCCTTATTTATAAGGTTACCAAAGTATATACCAATAGTAAAGAAGATGAGCAGGATCTGCACCAGGAGATTGTTTACCAGCTCTGGAAATCTTTTGGCTCATTCAGAAATGATGCTAAAATAACCACATGGATGTACCGGATTGCTTTGAATACCGCTATTACACATCTAAACAAAGAGAAAAGAAGAAGCAATCATGTGCCAATGAATGAATCGCTGCTAAATAAAACAGACACGGGCGATAACCTGAAAGAAGAGCAACTTGAAATTTTATATGCACAGATAAAAAGATTAAATCCTGTAGAGAAAGCCATTGTATTGCTTTATCTCGAAGGAAAAACCTATGAAGAAATAGCCGTAATAACCGGGTTTACGGCAACCAATGTGGGTACCCGTTTGGGCAGAATCAAACAAAAAATAATTACACAGATTAATTAAAAATAAATTTTATGGAATTAGAAGAAATGAAAATGCTGTGGGGAGAGATGTCTGCAGCAATTGAAAAACAAAAAAAATCCACTGACACATTAATTATTAAAATGACACAGGTTAATTACAGACACAGGATAAGTAAAATAGCTGTTCCGGAAAAAATCAGCGCGGTGGTTTGCGCTGCAATAATCATATTTATTATTGTCAACTTTCAAAAACTGGGCACTTGGTATTTGCAGCTGTTTGCTGTTTTAACAGTTGTGATTTTAGGTGCCTTATCATTTTTGTCCCTCAGGGCAATTCATAAAATGAGCAGCATTAATATTTCAGCCAACAATTACAAACAGACATTGGCTGAATATTCAAAAGGGAGGCTGCAGTTTATGTTTGTTCAGAAGTTGAGTTTTTACCTGACTGCCATATTATTGGTAGTAAGCCTGCCTGTTATGGTACAGCTGATTGCGGAAAAGAATCCTTTTAAAGTCACCAGATTGTGGATGTTCTATGCTGTTGCGTTTCCGTTTTTTACAATTTTTGCCAGGTGGGTGTATAAATATTATTCAAAAACCACCCGGCAAATAGAAGGTCTGCTAAAGGATTTGGAAGAATGACAACGGTATGGGGTCTGTTCAATAAAAAATTACAATGCTGCCAGCGCCTGGTCCAAATCTGCCATTAGATCTTCCACATTTTCGATGCCAACAGAATAACGGATCAGGCTCTCAGGTATGCCTAAGTGCTTTCGCTGTTCTTCAGTCAGCTCAACATGGCTGGTAGTTCTTGGCGGCCCGGCAAGTGTACTTACCGATCCCAGGCTTGCTGCAAGGTGAACCAGTTGTAATTTTGGTAAGAATTTTTTTACATAATCATATCCGCCATCAAGTGAAAAACTCATGATGCCACCAAACCCGCTCATTTGTGTTTTGGCAATTGCATGGCCGGTATGTGTTTCAAGACCGGGGTAAAAAACATCACTTATTTTATTATGTGCTTTTAAATAACCGGCAATCTTTAAAGCAGATGCATTCTGACGTTCTATACGAAGTTCCAGTGTTTTCATACCACGTGCTATCATGTATGCAGGATCTGCCTGCAGGCTGGCGCCGTTAATCTCCCTGAACTGGTAAACTTTCTGAACAAGATCTTTTTTGCCGCAGAGCAGCCCGCCCATGGCATCAGAGTGGCCCCCTAAAAATTTTGTCGCGCTGTGCAAAACAAGATCTGCTCCAAGCCGCAACGGATTTTGATTGATGGGTGTAGCAAACGTATTATCCACCACCACCACAGCGCCTGTTTTTTTTGCTGCTGCAGCAAGTCTTTTTATATCCACTACTTTCAATGTGGGATTGGTAGGCGTTTCCAGGTATACAAGATCACATCCTCTGGCAATGGCTGCTTCCAGCGCTTCATGATCCAAAGTTTCACAAAGCTCAACATGTACATTGTAGTAAGGAAGAAATTCAAGAAACAATTTGCTGGTGCCTCCATACGTATCTTTTATGGATACCACTTTTTTGCCCGGACCGAGTAAAGCAAAAAGCGTATTGCTGATGGCGCCCATACCGGTTGCAAATGAGGTAGCTGCTTCGGCGCCTTCCAGTATGCGTATTTTTTCTTCCAGTACATGAACGGTAGGGTTTGTATTACGGCTGTAGATATATCCCGGCGATTTACCCAGTGATACATTGTGCCATTCATCAAGATCGTGATAAGCAAACGCTACACTGTTTACAATAGGGGATGTTACAGCACCTTTTACAAATGGATCCGTTTCGCCGGCCCATACGGCTGCTGTACTTTTTTTTTGTTTTGAAAAATCCATGCCTTATTATATTTAGTTGGTTGTATGATGATGTTCCATATAATTAACGGTCAGATGGCACAATGCTTTTACACCCATGTTCATGCTGCTTTCATCAATCTGGAAACCCGGTGTATGATGGCCCACTTCTGCTGCTTTCATATTCTTTGGTAATGCGCCGGTACTGAAAAAAAAGCCAGGCACTTTTTGTGCGAAGTAAGCAAAATCTTCCGCACCCATACCGGCAGGAACGAGTTGTGTATTTGATTTGCCGGCAAGCGCTTCGAGGGTAGAAAGCATCTCCGCAGTTAATTTTTCATTGTTGCTCAGCATAGCGTCTTCCATACTGATAACTACCTGTGCGGTAGCACCGGCGCTTGCTGAAATATTGGTGGCAATTTCATTCATGCGGCGGTAAATGGTATTGCGCATAGTTGTGTCAAGTGTTCTTATAGTACCTGTCAGTACCGCTTCTTCAGGAATAATATTTTCCCTGTTGCCACCATGAAAGGCACCTACTGTAACTACGGCTGCGTTGTCTGTTAATGGCATATTACGGCTTACAATAGTTTGCAGTGCCATAACAATTTGTGCACCTGTAACAATCGGATCTACACCGCCCCATGGATAGGCGCCATGTGTTTGTTTGCCTTTTATCGTAATACGGAAAATGTCATTCTCAGCACTTACACTTCCGGGCCGGTAAGTAAATATGCCCGGAGCATTACCCGAAGAAATATGCTGACCAAAAATTACGTCCACTGCCGGGTTGTCAAGAACGCCTTCTTTTACCATTAGTTTAGCGCCGCCTTCTTCACCGTTTGGAGGTCCTTCTTCACTGGGTTGAAAAATAAATTTTACAGTACCTCTCAATTCATTTTTTACGGATGCAAGTATTTCTGCCGCCCCCATCAGCATGGCTACATGTGTATCATGACCGCATGCATGCATAACACCTGTTATTTTACCATTGTATTCAGTTGTTACCACTGATTTAAAAGGCAGATCATTAACTTCTGTAACGGGCAATGCATCCATATCAGCACGCAGGGCAACTACAGGCCCCGGTTTGCCACCTTTCAGTAAACCTACTACGCCTGTTTTTCCTACGCCTGTTTGTACTTCAATGCCCAATGATCGCAAATGTGCTGCAACCTTCTCCGCCGTTTGAAACTCACGGTTGCTTAATTCAGGGTGCTGGTGAATATCACGCCGCCATGCAATTACTTTTGAATCTAATTTGTCTGCAAGCTTATCCATACGCGCCAGCAATGCAGCTGCAATGGCATCGCCGGCAGTTGATTTTGCTGAAGTTTGGCAAAAAGCGGTTAAGGGAAACAGTAAGGCAGGTATTGACAGGAAAAAAATTGTCTTGCAAATCTGGTTCATGTAAAGAATACATTTAATGCCGGAAGATAAACAATATCTTTCCTTTACACTGCAGGTTTATCCTTTTGCCTGGTAGGGGCCAAAAACTGCTTTAACTTTCCTGTCAGTATTTGCATCATCAAGAATAATAACGTAGTAAGATTTTCCTCCGGGCAATACCCGGACAAGAATATGGCCCTGCGTACTTTTATATGCCTGATCTATCAGTCCGCCTATTACAAGTTTGGTTGCTTCCATCATATTGGTGGCAAAGAGATCCCGCGGGCCTGCATATAATTTTGACATGATTCTTATCAGCACTTCATGGCCCGGGTGATCGGCCGTCCAAACCTGTTCAATCCATACACGTGGTTGCAATGTTTTAATAAAGATTTCATTGACTGCATCACGGTTGCCATGATGATCCATGGTGGCAACATCTGCTGACCCGATAACAGGCGCCATAACAGATTCAATATCCCTCCAGGAAGAGTCGCCCAGGAAAACATTTCCCGGATTATCACCGCCGGTGTAATAAGTGAAGCCGCCGTATTTAATAAGAATTGCATTGCTGAGCGTATTTTCATCGGGCCATGTTCTGGAATTTTTGAGATCAATTGGGGGAAAATGCTCAACTGCAACACTGTCTTTTCCTGTCCAGATCAAGCCATTTGATTTAAGGTTCCGGATTTGAAACGAAGGGTAAGATGCCGGTGCGTGTAATAGCCTTATCTGTGAAACAGTACCTGCTTTTAAATATTCATTTTTTAAACCTTTGGGCGCTGCATGCAAGAACGCCATGTAGTTATTCCATGATTTTAAAAAGTGGTTTGTTGGCGGCAACTTTTTTAGAAGACTGTCGGGGTCAGCCGGGAAATGATAATCTCTTGTAAGCAATAGATTGATTGGCATTAAATCTGCTATACCGGTTATGCCTGAACGCACAAATTTTTTATCCCTGGAAAGGGGCGCATCCGGGTACCATCCGCCAAAATGATCGTCGTGAAAATGAGTAATCAATGCGTAATCAATGACTGTTTTTTCTTTTTGCGGTGAGAACTGGCGGATGTAATCCGCTATCCATTCAAAAGGCTGCTTGCTGTTATTTGGCTTTATAACGGTATTGCGGGGAGAAAGTGTCCGCGCGGCTGTGGGATCAAGTTCGCCGGCATCTACCAGTAAATTGGTGCCATCTGGTAAAATAAAAAATGCGGCGTTTCCCCTGCCGGTATTGATATGGTGCAGATCCAGGTAACCAGGCGACCAATCGGGCAGGGATTGCCCGGGAACCGCCATCTGTGCTTTCGACACAAAAGTGCAGAGCAAAAAGCAAATCAATAATTTAATCATTGTATAGTATTTAATATCCGGGCTTGTACCCGGCAAATGCTGGTTTTACAACAAGCACAACATACTTTTTTTTTCCTTTGTGCCAGCCCCACGAATGTAAGAAAAACCTGTTTGAGGCAAGCTGCTTTATTCTGACGCATACCAGCAGAAGTCATGTCTTAATAACATGCGGGACAACCGGGCTATTGTAAAGCTGCATCAACTTTAATTAAATAATAATTAAATCAGCTTCCATAAAAAATGAGCAGAAAGATATTTTTAAGTTATTTGCAAACCTTATAATTGCAGAATGGAATCCGTGAACATTAAAAAACTTGCCCAAATTCTTAACCTTTCTATTTCTGCTGTATCAAAGGCATTGCGCGACAGTCACGATATTAGCAAAGAAACAAAAGAGAAAGTAATTGCCCTGGCTACTGAATTAAATTACCAGCCAAACCCATATGCCAGCAGTTTACGGAAACACAAAAGCAAAACGATCGCTGTTATCATACCAGAAATAGCCAATAATTATTTTACACTTGCCATTAACGGAATAGAATCTATTGCACAGGAAAAAAATTACCATGTATTGATTTATTTGACCCATGAAGATGTTAAAAAGGAAATAGCACTTACCAAATACCTGCACGGTGGCCGTGTAGATGGCGTGCTTATTTCCGTATCAAGTACTACAACTGATTATACGCATTTGAATCAACTTGTAGAAAACGGGCTACCCATCGTTTTTTTTGATCGTGTATGCGAACCATTCAACACCGTTAAGGTTACTACTGATGATTATGAAAGTAGTTATATTGCTACCAGACATTTAATTGATCAGGGTTGTAAAAAACCGGCGCACCTGGCCATGTCCGCAAATATATCTATCGGTAATAAAAGAATGAAAGGTTATATGCAGGCACTGGCCGATAGCGGATTACCAGTTGATGAGTCGCTTATTATACAATGTGTGAACAATGATAAGCAGGATTTTATACTGATTAAAGAGCTGCTGCAGAAGCAACAACCAGATGGCATTTTTGCGGCGGTAGAACAATATGCGTTAGGCGTGTATGATGTGTGCAGGCAACTGAACCTGTCAATACCAAAAGATGTAAAAGTTATTTGTTTCTCCAACCTGAAAACTGCTTCTTTTCTGAATCCCTCTTTGACAACCATTACGCAACCAGCATTTGAAATTGGCAAAGAAGCTGCTGCCGTACTTTTTAAAGCACTTGATAAAAAAACTTTTCATTTAACAGATGAGAATATTGTTATCAGGTCTGCGCTTGTAGCAAGGGAATCCACGGCCAGGTTGTTTTGACTGGCAGGGCTAAGTGTTTGGTAACTTCCCAAATCTAATTTTATACGGTGCAAACAGGTACGCACTCTTTATACTCAACACAAAATTCTTGTTGATCAGCAGTCAACCATCTTCTTCACGTAGACATGCGTCTTATTAACCCAACAGCAGTAGTAATTTGTGGAAAATCACCCACTGCTTTATTATCATTGCCGCTGTCTTTTTTTAGTATTTTAATCAGTTCTGTTACAATTACTTTTCCAATATTGGCCGGAAACTGCTCTATGGTTGTCATAGAAGGTGTAACAATCGCGGAGCGGGGATCATTTGAATAGCCAACAATCTTAAGTTCAGCCGGTACCTGTATATTAATTTCTTTTGCGAAATGCAGTACTTCAAGGGCGCTTACATCATTGGCGGCAAAAACAGCATCAGGATAAGGCTTTTTTGCAAATAATTTATTCATTGCTTTTCTTGCATTTGCAGCACTCAGTTCCTGGTAAAATACAAGGTTGTTTAATACCGGTGTATCATATTGTTGCATGGCCTTTTGAAATCCGGCGAACCTGTCAATATATATACTGCAATTCAGCGGTCCCGATATGTATGCAATCCTCCGGCAACCCAGTTCCAGTAAATGTGCCGCGGCCAGGTAGCCGCCCCTGAAATCATCACCCTTTATAATACAAGCCGGGTAAGGTTTTACAGGAACGCGATCATAAAAGATAACGGGTATGTTATTCTGCGTCAGTGTATCAAAATGACTAAAATCAGTGGTAAACAGGGTACACGCGGCAATAACTGCATCTACGCGGGAAGCGTATAAAGTATTAGTGAGTTCTTTTTCAACTTCAACCGAATCATTCGACTGGCAAATAATGAGGTTGTAGCCGTGTGCATGTAATTCGTTTTGAATGGTGGTTATGATTTCGGCATGTACAAACATGGATATACGCGGCACAATCAGTCCAACTGTATTTGTTTTATTGGTGCGGAGGCCGGACGCCATGGCATTTCGCTTATAACCTACTTCTTCCACCATTGCCATTACTTTGCTTCTTGTAGCTTTATGTACATGCGGATGATTATTCAGCACACGTGAAATAGTAGCGGGCGATAAACGCAATACCCTTGCGATATCATGTATAGAGTTCTTTCTTGGTTGTTTTTTTTTCATTGAATTGTGTAAGGGATACCGGGTGAAAAACAGTTCTCAATACTTCGTTTTTTATAAGTAAAGGCAATCTTTTTGAATCTTTTACCAGGTTAATTTAACCAGGTTCGTAAAAGCCTGTGACCTGAAATCGGTTTCATTATTTAAACGTGAAATGAGAAAAAAGCGTTGAACCTGGTGGAAAATAATGGAATCTTATCCGCATAAAGCGTGGTTTTTGGCATAAGCAATCAGTTTAACCTGTTAAAAGAATAGAACAGGTCAAACTTGGGTAAAAAAACTGGAATCGTTTTCAGAAAACAAAAATTTATTTACTGCAACGTTTAAGTAAAAACCTGCCAACAAAGACCACCAGGCATCCCAACTTGTGAAACAGAATAACTAATTTTCTTGCTAAAACGCAAACCATTGATGTTTTTACAGTGATTTTGCATCCTTTTCCTGCCTTTTGATGTTTGCTTTAATTTTATACCCCTTTTGTAACGGTAATATTTGTCTATATGAAATCAAATAAGATTTTTTTAGTTTTCTTCCTTCTTTTATCTGTTAATAGTATTGTGGTTGCTCAAACTGATTTTATCGGTTCGGCCGTCAATTTACCGGGGCACCCCCGTATTCTACTGCTGAAAGGCGAGGAAGCCGCGATCAATAAAACGATCAGCAGCGATAAAATATGGGGCAAAATGCAGCAAGCCATACTGGATGAATCTGACCGGCTGTTAACCCTTCCGCCAGTAGAAAGAATCCAGATAGGACGGCGCCTGCTGGACAAATCAAGAGAAGCGCTGAGACGACTTTTTTTCCTTTCTTATGCCTACCGTACAACGCACAAACCACAATACCTGCAGCGTGCTGAAAAAGAAATGCTGGCCATAGCTGCGTTTAGCGACTGGAACCCACCGCATTTCCTGGATGTGGCCGAAATGACAATGGCCGTTTCGATTGGTTACGATTGGTTGTACAATGATCTGTCTCCCGCGTCAAGAACAATCATAAAAGAAGCTATCCTTGAAAAGGGAATTAAACCTTCACTTGATACAAAATACAATAATAACTGGCTTACTGCAGAGCATAACTGGAATGCAGTATGTCATGCAGGAATGGCTTATGGCGCACTGGCTGTCTATGAAGATCAGCCTGATCTTGCAAAACAAATCATTAACCGGTCCATTAGTAATGTGCCATTTTCTATGAAAGATTTTGGTCCCGATGGTGCTTATCCTGAAGGATACGGCTATTGGGGTTATGGTACCAGTTTTAATGTACTGCTCATCAGTGCGCTTGATAAAGCATTCGGAAAAAATTTCGGGTTAAGTGATAAACCCGGATTTTTAAAAACGTCCGGTTACCTCGAAAACATGACAGGGCCTTCCGGCAGGCCTTTTAATTATTCAGATGCTGGTGGTGGCGGTGGCATTCAGCCAGCCATGTTTTGGTTTGCCCAGAAAAACGGTGATCCATCACAGTTATGGGTAGAGCGCAGCCGTTTATTAAATGAAGATCCCAAAAAATATATTAACGACCGTCTTTTACCCGCTATGATGTTATGGGGCGGTGGTGTTGCCATAAATAATATTACACCACCAAAAGCGACCATGTGGGTAGGACAGGGTAAAAATCCTGTAGCACTGATGCGTACTTCATGGACAGATACTGCAGCCATTTTTGTTGGAATGAAAGGTGGATCTGTTTCGGTAAATCACGCCCATATGGACATTGGTTCTTTTGTAATGGACGCCGGTGGTGTAAGATGGGCAATGGATTTTGGTATGCAGGAATACGAATCACTGGAGTCTAAAGGGCTGCAAATTTTTGGAAGAACACAGGATGCACAGCGCTGGACGGTATTCAGGTATATCAACCAGGTCCACAACACACTTACAATAAATGATCAGCACCAGCGGGTTGTTGGGTATGCACCGCTTACCAGTTTTTCGGCATCAAAAGATTTTATGAATGCAGTCACGGACATGTCGGAAGTATATAAAGGCGCTGTAGCAACAGCTAAACGCGGCATTGCCATTGTTGATCAGCAATATGTTGTTGTGCGTGATGAAATTGAAGCCCTTGATACGGTTACCACTATACGCTGGACATTATTAACACCTGCCAATGTTGTTATAACTGGTAAGAACACTGCAGAACTTACTAAAAATGGTAAGAAGCTTTTATTGCGTGTAGATGCCCCCGGAACAGTAGTTATGAAAACATGGCCAACTGATCCCCCGCCGAATAGTTATGATGCCCCTAACCCTGGTACCATCCGGACAGGCTTTGAATTAACCATACCGGCTAAATCAAAAATTGCATTTACAGTATCACTTATTCCGGAAAAAGCGGCTGCTGCAGCCAATAAAAAAATAGAATCCCTGCAATCATGGAAGCATGATTAAAAAGCAACGTTTACCAAAATTTAAATGCCGCTATTTTTTTGTTTGCTAACCACAAAAAATATGAAGGTCTTTTTACAACTGATCGCAGGCTTTTCCATCATGCTGTTATTGGATGCACCTGTTCATGCACAAAACAGCAAAGTTCATGGTTATAAAGGCATCTGGTTTGCTCTCGGTCAACCCTCGCAATATGGTGACAAATATTCCGGTGGGCTTGGTACCTATACTTCCAGTCATGTTCCCATTGCCATATATTCTGCAAAGGTTAATAAAACATTTTTTGTGTATGGGGGAACTACTGCAGAAAATGAAAAACACCTGCTAATCATGCTTTCATATTATGATCACACTACAAAGCAGGTACCCAATCCCGTTATCGTATATGATAAAGCCGGTGTAGACGATCCGCATGACAATGCTTCACTGTCAATAGATGAAAATGGGTATATACGGATATTTGTAAGTGGCCGGAATACCAGCCGCCCCGGAATTATTTTTAAAAGCAACCAACCATTTGAAATAAATGGGTTTGAAAAAATAAAAACCGGGGAAATGACCTATCCGCAGCCGTGGTGGTGTAAGGGCAAAGGCTTTTTCTATCTTTTTACTAAATATACCAATGGCCGCGAATTATACTGGACTGAAAGCGCAGATGGAAAAACATGGTTGCCCGATCAGAAATTAGCAGGAATGGGTGGTCACTACCAGGTCTCCAATACATGGAAGAATAAAATTGTCAGTGTATTCAATTATCATCCCGGCGGTAATGTTGACAAAAGAACCAACCTGTATCTTGTTCAAACTTCAGATATGGGTAAAACATGGACCACTATTGACGGCAAAATATTACAAACACCGCTAACAGATAAGCACAGCGAAGCCCTGGTAAAAGATTATGAGCAGGAAAGAAAACTGGTTTATATCAATGATTTAAATTTTGATAAGGAAGGTAACCCGGTTGCACTGGTTGTTACCAGTAATGATTTTCAGCCGGGACCAAAAGGCAACCCGCGCGAATGGATGATTGTGCATTGGAAAAATCACCAGTGGCACTTCAATAAAGTTTGCAATTCAACCCATAACTATGACATGGGTTCCCTGTATATTGAAAATAATCATTGGCAAATCATCGGACCAACGGAGCCTGGTCCGCAATTATATGGAACAGGGGGAGAAATGGCAATGTGGGGGAGTAACGATGAAGGCGTGACATGGGTTAAAAAATTTGTGCTCACGCAAAGCAGTACCTGTAATCATTCTTACGCACGCAGACCAGTAGCTGCACATCCTGATTTTTACGCTTTCTGGGCAGACGGCGATGCGGATAAACTGTCTGCGTCTCATTTATATTTCTGTAATAAAAAAGGAGCCGTATATATACTTCCTTATAATATGGATACGGATTTTGCTACACCAGTAGCACTAAAATCACCGTTAAATAAACTAATATCTTCAAAATAGTAAAATGAAAAAAATAACATTGCTGCTGATCATAATTGGTGTTTGTATGCAATTGCCGGCACAAACACAAAATCTTTTAAGCGGGAAATATGATAAGAATAAACTGAAAGAAATTATTATTCCCTATAACCAGTGGACACCTTTTCCAAAAATAAATGATCGTGAGGGCTGGTCAAAAGCAAGTGTGCCAATGATGAAGGCTTACCTGAAGGAAGCGGAAGGGTATCTTAATTATAAGTGGCCTTCTGTGCCGGCTACAAAATCTTTGTTAATTGAACGTACCGGTGACAGGAATGAATTCCAGGAAATTAGTTTTCCCAAGCGGCAGGTGCTGGGTACATTGGTAATGGCTGAAGTGTATGAGAATAAAGGGCGGTTTATTGATGACATTATTAATGGGGTATGGTCTATTTGCGAGGAATCCTGGTGGGGCGCTTCGGCACATCTTCCCAAATCAAAAGAATATTCGGGCCTCATGGATGTTTCTCAACCGTTTGTAGAGTTGTTTGGAGCAGAGACGGCCACTTTTCTTTCGTGGGTAGATTATTTTGTGGGCGATAAACTGGATGCCGTTTCTCCACAGGTTAGAAAACGTATATATTATGAAATCAATAACCGGATTTTTCAGCCTTTGATGACCAAACCACATGGCTGGATGACAAGTAACGCCAATGGGCGTCCGCCAAATAACTGGAACCCATGGATATGTTCCAACTGGTTAAATGCGGCATTGCTGGTAGAAAAGGACCAGGAAAAAAGAGTAGCGATGGTAGCAAAGCTTTTAACGGTGCTGGATGAATTTGTAAACCCATATCCGCAGGATGGCGGTTGCGATGAAGGTCCGGGTTATTGGGGAGCAGCGGCGGCCTCGCTCTATGATAATATTGCCATGCTTAACCTGGCAACAAACAATTCGTTTAAATATGTATGTGATGATGAAAAGATAAAAAATATGGCCCGGTTTATTTACCGGGCGCAGATCGGCAAAGAATACTTCCTGGATTTTGCTGATGCTGATCCGCAACCCGGAATGGCTTCCAGCATGATTTATCGTTTTGGTAAAGACATCAATGATCCTGAAATGATGAAGTTTGGCGCCTTCTACCGTAAACCAGCAACCGGGAAAATTGGAACGCACCAGTACTTCAGGAATTTATTTGAACTTTTTATCCAGGATGAGTACCAGCAGGCTCCCCAGGGGCTTCCCTTACCCGCAGACGTATGGCTGCCGGGTATACAGGTTATGATAGCCCGCGACAAGCAGGGCAGCACAGATGGGTTTTTTATAGCAGCAAAAGGCGGACACAATGATGAAAGCCATAACCACAACGACGTAGGCAGTTATATCGTTTATTACGACGGCCAGCCATTAATTATTGACGTGGGGCGCGGCACCTATACGGCGAAAACATTTAGTAGTAAACGTTATGATATCTGGTATAATTGTTCTGACTTCCATAATCTACCTGACATTAATGGTACCACGCAACCGCCGGGTGCTGCTTTTAAAGCCAGTGAGGTGGTTTACAAAAAAGGTAAAAGTTATTCGGCTCTTTCGCTTGATATAGCAAAAGCGTATCCTGCAACAGCGGGTGTAAATTCATGGCAGCGTT
>JBDSOC010000034.1:0-11595 GCA_039915085.1 Chitinophagaceae bacterium | reverse complement strand
CCCATAATTTTTATTTTTATGATCATAACATCAAAATCATGCCAGCCGGTTTACTATTTCCTTGCAGGTAATAAGATTCAATTGGTTTAAATATGGATTAATTTAACCTTTCAATTCTTAAACATTTGCGAAGATAATATGCAACCTTGGGGTGTTATTTACTCAGGCGGTGCAGTATTTGGTATACACTATATTATTAAAACAAACGGCGCTGAAATCTGTATTCTTACCAACTTAAAACCATAGAAAAAATAATGCAAAATAACACTGGCACCGCAAAATTGTGGGTTAAAGCAACAAGGGGCTTGTAACAATAATAATAAAACGGCAGGCTTGTCCTTTTTATATACCGTAATTATAAACCCTTTTTTTCTGTAAAAGCATCAATGATCTGCATGGTGGCAACTGCGCTTTCTGCTGGTGATGGGTTGGCAGCTTCGCCAAGAAAATATTTTACAACGGCATCTATCATGGGTTGCTGTACATGCGGCAGTTCATCAAATGTAATCACCTGCTCCTCCCCTTTTTTACTTAACAAAATATGGTGCGTACTGAAGGTGCTAAAACTTATCTTTCCCCTGGAACCTGTAATTTCCACAAGATCTTTTTCTTCCTTTTCCGCTGCGGTAAAACACCAGGCGCCATTAAACACCACATCATTTTTAAACAGGATGTTTCCCATCACAAGATCATCAGCAGGGTATAATCCTGCCTGGTTCATCGCAAAGCCCGCGGCCTTTTTGAATTCTCCAAAAAAATATTGCATCAGATCCAACTGGTGCGGCGACAGATCATGAAATAACCCCCCGCCAGATACAGCAGGATCAACACGCCAGAATTCATCCGTTTTTGCAATCAGTGATGATTGCGGTGGTTGAATCAATTGCAAGTTTACCATCCGGATCTCTCCTATTTCTTTTTCTTCCAGCAACGCTTTTACTTTTTTAAACCTGGGTTGTTCTTTGCGGTAATGCGCCACCGAGAACTTCATGCCGGTTTCTACAGATGCCTGCAGCATTCGTTTAGCAGAAGCGCTGCCTGTTGACATAGGCTTTTCTACATATACAGGCTTGCCCGCCCTGAATGCACGTATGGTATAGTCTTCATGCGATTGCGGCGGTGTGGCCACGTAAATGGCGTTCACTTCAGGATCATCAATCAATTGCTGCGCGTCATCATACCATTTTGGAACCCCGTGCCGGCGCGCATAGTCTGCTGCCTTTTCTCCATTGCGCCGCATTACAGCAACCAGCGCTGAATTATTTACTTTATTAAATGCCGGCCCGCTTTTTATTTCAGTAACATCTCCACAACCGATAATTCCCCAATTTATTTTTTTCATGCTGTTAGTGTTATTGGTAAATTTATTTCTGTTGATGACTCAAAAAACTTCTATTACGAAAGTTGCTGAATGACCCAGTACAGCAAGCGGAATGGCTTCCATACCAGGCACAAAATTAAATACACGCCCGGTAGTAGTGGGCAACAGAATCATTTTTTTATCGGCGCTAACAGTCACCCCGGCTCCTGCTTTTTGAATTTTAACTGTATTGCCCTTAACCGTAAACTTTTCACCTGATTTGCAAACTACCGGCACAACAACCCGGATCTCTTCCGTGGCTTTTGCGTCACATTTGAACTGTAAGGTTATTTTAGTTTTAGTAAACAGGTAAGAGAGGTTACATATAATTGCCCCGCCCGGCGGATCTTCCTGTTTGCCATTTACCAGGCGGCCAGTAACGGCAACCATCACCTGGCCGTTTTGTTCTTTTACAGTTACCTGTGCAGAAAGATCGCAGATATTTGAGTACACCCCGGTTTTGGTTTTTAGTTCTATCCGCGGGGTTAAAGGCATAGACAGCGGGTCTGTATCTGCCTGCATATTATCCTTTTCAAATAACTGGTATTCATTCATGCTGGCAACCAATATGGGGCCGGTAGCCAGGTGCCAGAGCAAACTGATTGCGCCGCCTGTAGCATGCCCGTTTTTGAAATCTTTATATTCACGGTCATATCCTGTTATAGTAGCGCGGTATTTTCCTGTTGCAAGTAACCATGTTTGTATATCACTGAAAAAGCGTATGCCCTTCACCGTTTCCCGCGGAAGTTGTATATGATCAATGTCTGGTGAATTTTTTTTATCACCATAATTAATTATGTTGGCGAGCGCTTTCATATGACAAAAAGTATGGTGCACATTGGGTACAATACCATGCGCCTCCAGGTGGGGCCCCCCCTGCAGCAATCCATTAAAGGTGCATGCCTTGAGCAGTTGTAAATTTTTTAATGCTACTTTATAAAAACGCGGATCGCGATCTTTCATCAGCGCATAAGCCGTCTGGCAGCCGTCTGATGTGCGGCTTCCCCAATAGGTCCATTTATAAATACGTGTACCCCAGCTGTTATCCCATGCGCCATCTGGTAGCATAAACTGCATGTGCGCCTGCATAGAAGCGGTAACAGCTGCAAGCACCGCTTCATCTTTAGCAAGTAACCCGTATTGTACCAGCGCCGGCAATGATTCTTCTACGTTATAACCAAGATCAACTGGCACGCATCCTTTTTTAGAAATCTGGTAATAAGGCTGGCCTTCACCAAACAGCAGCTTGTCTGTTGCAGAAATAAAACCCAGTGCCTGCCGTGCCAGTGCGCTTCCTTTTTCTTTAAAGCGGGGCATATCCAGCAATACACCGGCAAGCATTAATGCATAGGATGCAGATACAGGATAATTGATATTACCATAATCAATTGTAAAATTATTGTAAATATAATTGGCTGCTTTAAGTACGCGGTTCATTAATATTTCACGAAAAACAGGATCAATAATCTTATGGTGGTTTTTAAGGGTTTCGCAAATGGCAATTGTTGTGAAAACAGTAATTCCTTTCCATGAATTTTTTTGTTGCTCATTTAACCAGGCGCCGTCTGTGGTATCGCTTACATGGCTTTCCATCCATTCATACACCATATGTGCTGCGTCCATATATTTGCTGTCACCGGTGTTTTCTGCCATACAAAATAATGGATAAAGCGCATCTCCGCACCTCCCGGGTATTTTTCCTGTATCGGGGCTAATGATGCCGCCGTATTCGTTTTTTTTGAGTTTATCTGTGGCCTGCAATTTTAAAATTGTATCAGCCCATTCTTTTAATAATTCATTGCTTAACGCATACAAACCTGCAGGAGTTTGCCCGTTACTGTTTATGAAACGGGGCAAATACAATGCGCCCAGGAAGCCGGTACCGCCCATTGCCATTGTATGGACAAATTTTTTTCTTGATATAAATGAATGCATAAGGCGAATTGTGCTGATTGTTACCTGCTGTAAATGGCCGGCTCCGGATCCTTATATTTTTTCTGCATGCCTGCCAGTCTTTTTTTCATTTCACTTATTTGCTTTTTATACACCGGGTTTGCATATACATTGTTTATTTCTTCCGGATCTTTTTGCAGGTTGTAAAACTCCCATTCTTTGTTTTCATAAAAGTAAATAAGTTTATAGTGATCGCTGCGTATACCAATATGTTTGGCCACGTTATGTTCATCCCCTGCTTCATAATAATGATAATATACCGCTTTTCGCCAGTTGGCAGGTTGTTGATTTTTTAATAATGGCAGCATACTTTGTCCCTGCATTTCTTCAGGAATATTAACGCCTGCAGCTTCCAGCAAGGTTTCTGCAATATCAATATTCATTACAAGGTGGCTGTCTGTGGTACCTGGTCTTATTACTGCCGGCCATTTAATTAAAAGCGGGGTGCGAAAAGACTGGTCGTACATGAACCGTTTATCAAACCAGCCATGTTCACCCAGGTAAAACCCCTGGTCAGAACTGTAAATGACAATGGTATTATTGTCTAAATGATTTTCCTTTAAATATTGTGTAAGCCTGCCCACGTTGTCGTCAACGGATTGTATGCAACTTAAATAATCCTGCATATAACGCTGGTATTTCCACGCCGCCAATTCCCTGCCGCTGAGATGAGCATCAAAAAAAGCCGAATTTTTTTTCTTGTAGGATTCTTCAAAAATATTTCTTTCTTCAGGCGTAAACCTTGATAAAAATCCTTTCCAGGTTTCATCAAGTCTTCCGGGTGGATTAGGTATTTCAAAATGGAGTTTAAGATCATAATTATCAGCCAGGTCCCTGTTCACCTGCATTTTTTGTTCATGTGCCGCCCTTGTGCGCGTACTGTAATCATCATAAAATGTTGCAGGCAATGGTATGTTGATGGAATCAAATAAATGCAGGTATTTTACAGGCGGTAACCAGTCGCGGTGCGGTGCTTTTTCCCATACCAGGATGCAGAAAGGTTTCGAAGTATCCCGCTGGTTTAACCAGGTGAGTGCAAAATCAGTTGTAAGATTGGTGGCATAACCAGTGTCCGTTTTCCGGGTTCCGTTTTCAATAAAATCAGGCTGGTAATAATGTCCCTGCCCGGGAAGAATTTTCCAGAAGTCAAAACCAACAGGATCAGAATTCAAATGCCATTTACCAATAACAGCTGTCTGGTAACCGGATTGCTTTAATAGTTTAGGAAACGTATTTTGGTTGCCATTAAATTTTTCAGTTCCATTGCCTGTTATTCCATTCAGGTGACCATACTTGCCCGTAAGTATGGCAGCCCTGCTTGGCGCACAAAGTGAATTGGTAACAAAAGCTCTCTTAAACAAAATGCCTTCTTTCGCAATAAGATCAATATTGGGCGTTTTATTTAAACCAAATCCATAAGCTGAGATTGCCTGGTAAGCGTGATCATCACTCAGAATGAAAATAATATTGGGTCTTTTCTTTGCAACGGAAACTGGCTGGCAAAAACTGGCCGGCGACCATAATAATAAATTAAAAACCACCAAAAAAAAGAATCGTGTTGCCATAATCGGGGTAATTTAATTGGTATTACTCAGTGAATTTTATTTCATATATAAAGGGCCACAATTTACCGGTGACATATATCTTATCAACCGCAGCATCGAATGCAATACCGTTTGTTTCTACTGCACCCGGGTAAGCCAATTTGGCTGCTGCTTTAAGCGGCGACAGATCAAGCCTTCCTAAAACTTTTCCGCTGGATGTATCTATTTTAAGAATATAATCTGTTAACCACTGATTGGCATAAATAAATCCATTGATTTGTTCAAGCTCATTGATATTGGATACCGGCCCGTTATTGTCTGTTACATTCAGCGTTTTTACTGTCCTAAAGGTTGTTGGATCACGGTAAATTATATTGCTGGAGCCGTTACTCATTATAAGATGAGAGCCATTAGTAGTTAATCCCCAGCCATCACCCTCATAATGAAACTCACCGGTTTTTTTAAAGTTTGTGGTATCGTAGATAAAACCGATCCTGGTAGTATCAGTTAGCTGGTAGACTTTGTCCTTCAAAAAAACAATCCCTTCACCGAAATATTTTGATTTATCAATTTCAGCTTTAATAGTGATTCTGCCGCTGCTTTTGTCAACGATTCCAAATAAAGATCTGGAACTTTCATAGGAGTCCGTATGTCCGGTGCTCTCAAATAACTGGCCTTTGTGTACCAGCAAGCCTTCCGTAAATGACGTGGTATCATGGGCAAAACGTGCAACAATGGTATATTTAATTACTGGTGAGTTGCTGGCCGTGACAGTCTCCGGAACCGATTTTTTTTGTTCGTCATTATTAGTACATGAAACCAGTAAAAAAGCAGCACCTGCAATACAAAAGTATATTTTGTTCATTAAAATGAATTGGTTATAAAAATAAGATTCTTTGGTTATGTACAGATCATTTTTGTTGTTTGTCTGCCATTTGAAGTTGTTTGTTTGTAAGTGCAACAGCTATAAATAAATCAATGCTGAATTAAATTCAACCAAAAGTTGAATCACATATTTATATAAAATCACTCAACTTTCCCTGTTAGAAAAATACCCTTAAAGTTGTATTGCCCTGCAATTTTAAATGAAGCATTTTTACAACCTGATAAAACATTAAAGGCTTTGTACAAGTTCCCGTAAATTATAAAGCCCTGGTTAATAGCAACGGACAATCAGCGTTATCTGGCACTTGTCCGGCAAATAATTTTAATTATCTCCCTGGTTAAAAACAATCCTGGTTAATAAGCAATAGTAACGTGGTTGGTATTCATTGTGATGAAGAAGGATAAACATGCACCATAGTAAAGACAATTATTAATATAAAGGAGTATGCCGAAAATCCGCATTAAAGAGTAGGCAAACAAATACAAATTGTATGAATTACATATTTAAGGGCAACATTTGCGGCTACCTGTGCAATGATTGCTCTGAATCACTTTACGGTATTGAAGTATTACTCTACCTGCCCTGGCAAAAAGAAAGGGTTACAGAAAACACCGTTGCCAGTATTAAAGACACTTTCCGCGTAGTAACCAAAGAAGAAAGCAGTGCCCGTAAAAATCTACTGGTAGCTTCTTCAAAAACAGATGAGAAAGGAAATTTTCAATTTGTGCTGGATGAAAAACACAGCAATACAGCATTTGATATTGATTTCATTTGCGGTTCTGTGCCACGCGTACCACCCAAACCGCGCAAAGAACCTTTGCAATTTCATATTACTACTATCTATCCTCAATGGAGAACAGATAAGCAGCGTGAAAGTGCATTTTACCAATGGGAGCATTGTATTGACGCCAAAACCTGGTGTTATATCCGCGGATATTATTTTGATGCATGGGTAATCTGCGGTAACATGTATGTATGTGGAACTAAAACACCCATTCCCAATGTAAAAATAACAGCCTGGGATGCGGATTTTATAACAGATGATAACCTTGGCAGCGATACCACCGATGCCAATGGTCATTTCAGAATTGATTATACATCTATTGATTTCAAACAAACATTTTTATCTCCCCTGATAAATGTAGAAACTGATCCTGGCACGCTTACTTTCAACAGCGGGCCTGATGTGTATTTTAAATATGAATACAATGGTAGTCCTATACAGGGAGAAACAGCAGCGAACCGCAGAAACAATGTGGGTTATTGCCTGTGCGTGGATCTATGTTTGAAAGACATAATTCCCCCACCAACAGATATTCCTGCTTCCTTTACCAAAATTGGAAACAATGGCAATCATTTTATCAACGAGATTGTTGCCGGTGGTAATCCCAATGTAATTGCAGCCGCCACAGGAAAAACGCCTGCCGGACAAGCATTTTACAGCTGCATAAAATTGCGTGGTGATCTCAGCAAAAAATTAAATGGCGTGGCAATGGAATATAGTTTTGATACCATTGAAACCAATGGACCGGGCGGTGCAGAAATTGGAGTATGGAAAAAAGTACTTGCACCACAACTTTGCGAGGCAGAGATCGGTCATTTTCTAACGTTTACGGGTAACCCTGATAACCCGGTCTCAAGTACGCCTTACCTGGTAAGCAATGTAAGTGGCACAATAGATGCAGCCGGATGGATTGCCGTACCACAGGCGGCAAATTTCTGGCCCAACGTAAATGGTGAATTACTAAGTTTCAATACTGGTTCTTTGAACGCAGCTGCAGTAAATATGGCAGGACTGGTGCAGGGACAGTCTGCTACTACCAAAGCACCGCTTCAGCCAAACCGTTTTTTTAAAATAAGAATGAGAAAAAGACAAGTGGGTAATCCCGCCACGGAAGTAAATGCAGGTGTATCCAATCCAATCGCCATGTTTAATACCATTTATCAGAATGTGCCGCAGTTTGGATCATGGATGCCGCAAACATCTGATGAAATGGGGGTTGCCTGTGTAGACATCCAGGAAATGATTGGCGGTGGTGGTGGTACCGGTTGCACGCCTATTACCAATGCAATACATGTAAACTATACAGCAGCCAATCCAAACCTCGGAGCAGTGAGCCTTACTTTATACGGACCTGGCGGACCTTATTCTATTGAGAACATTGCGCCCGCAAGTTCGGTAGCTGAAACTTTTGGGACAGCTACCGAATTGCACAACCCTGCTTTGGTACCGGTGAATACATTAAATAAATGTGCTTACACAGTTATTTTAAGTGCAGAATTAAAACTTACAAACGGGGAAGGCCAGCATAGCAATATTGAAGACTGGCTGTCTTTCTGTAAAAGTTAAATAGCTTTAAATGGAACCAGGACTGTCTCAAAAATTTGAGGCAGTCTTTTTTATTGGGGGAACGCGAAAACTATCGGCTTGCTGACCTTATAAATTTTGCAACAGCGCGATCTCTTCAAACTCGTCTTTTAATTTATAGCTCAGTTTTTCAAACACGGAAAAATATTTCATATATACCTGGTGATCTTTTTTATTAGGGTGATAATTGGTTTGCAGGGAGACTGTTTTAGCGGCATCTTCCAGGTTGCGGTAAACGCCCATTTCTGTCTGACTAAGCAATAGCGCACCCGTTCCTATACTATCATAGCTATTATTTACACTTACCGGTTTGCCAAACATATCTGCAATTATTTGTGCCCACAGCGGATAGGAAGCAAAACTGCCATTTATAGAAAGCGTACTGAATGCACGGTGTTCTTCCAGAATTTTACCAATACTGTATATCTCGTACAAAATGCCTTCCAGTGTAGCACGTATAAAATGTTTCTGTTCATGTTTTATATTCAATCCGAAATAGGCACCCCTGGCATTGGCGTTCCACAACGGGGCACGTTCTCCCAGTAAATAGGGAAGAAATAATAAGCCATCAGATCCTGCCGGCGCCTGCATAGCCTCTTTTATAAGCGTATGTATGCTGTCATCTATACCATACGCTTCATTAAAAATACCAAACTGTTTGGCAAACCATTCAAAGATTACACCCCCATTATTAGTAGGACCGCCGGAGACATAATAACCGTCCGTCAGTAAATAATTGAAGAAACGTTGCTTACTGTCGCGGATCATTTTATTTCCTGCAACCCGCACCGCACCGCTTTGCTCAATGGTGATAGTAGCCTTTCCCTCTCCCCATACCCCGGCGCCCAATGTAGCCATGCAGCCATCGCTGGCGCCAATAATAATTTTTGTTTTCTTTGGAAGTCCCAGCGAAACCTGGTATTCCCTGCGCAGTTGCAGCGATGAATAAAAAACAGGTACTGGTGTGGGCAACCGGTTAGCACTGATTCCCGCATAAGCAAGCGCGTTGTTATCCCAGTGCAGTTTATGAATATTAAATAAACCGGTTGCAGAAGCCAGGCTGTAATCAATCACACACTCGCCGGTCAGTTGCTGAATAATATAATTTTTAATGGCGATAAACTTATCCGTCTTGCTGAACCGTTCCTTATCGTGTCTTTTAATCCAGGCAATTTTTATCAGCGGACTCATGGGATGTATGGGGGTGCCGGTAGCATCATAGATCGTTTTGGCCATTGGCAGCTTCTTGAGATCGTCTGCTTCTTTTTTACCACGGTTATCCGCCCAGGTGATGGCATTGCCGAGTGGCACGCCATTTTTATCTACCGGTAACACACTGTGCATGGCTGCGCTAAAGCAGATTGCTGCTACTTTATATTTTTTGGCATTTATTTTTTCCGTCAGAAAGTTTTTTAATACATACAATACCGTTATAAACACCTGCTCCGGATCCTGCTCGCTGTAAATGGGTTCTGTATGAAAGGTTGGATAAGAACCTTTGCTGAACCCAATGGCAGTACCGTTCATTTCAAAGGCAAAAATTCTTACAGCGCTGGTGCCAATGTCAATGGTAATGATGCAATCCATAATGGTAAATTTTTATAAATCGGTTACGTATTTTTTTTATTGTTTTTTCTGAATTGCCGCGGTGTATACCCGGTTAGTTTTTTAAAAGTAGTGGAAAAATGCTGCGATGAATAAAATCCCGTCTCCAGTGCGATATCGGTAACATGATTGTTGGTATTCTTTAATAGCTTAATTGCTTCGGCAATACGGATATTAATCAGGTAGTGCAGCGGAGAAAACCCGGTGTAATTTTTTACTTTCGCTGTAAAGGCGGTGATCCCCAAACCAACCAGTACTGCCATTTCTTCTACCAGCCACTGGTGATCAAGGTTGTTGCGGAGCGATTGTTCCAGCTTCATAAATGTTTGTGGAAAATCGCGCTGCAGATTGTTCTGCCTTGTTAAATGACGGACAACAGTAATAAGCAATTCATCTATCAACTGGTTAACACGTACCGTATATCCTATCTCCTGTTCTGCCATTTCTTTTTGCAGGGATTGGAAAATATGACCGGCAGTTGCCAGCTTTGATAAAACCGGGAGGTGATTCAGTGAAAGCAGTTTACCAATCGATTTTGTTTCATTTTCAGGAATGCTGCTCCACTTGCCCAGCAACATATTACCTGCTTTTGTAAACTGTAAAGGTGAAATGGTTATCCACGAAATAATGCCCAGGTCGAGAAATGCTTTTTCACTGCCAAAGTCCTGTTGCGGCAGTATTACGGCCATATCTCCCGGATAAAGTATGAAGCCTTTACCATTAATACTCCATTCAAATTTTCCTTCATTAACATAAAAAAACTGCAGCCGCAAAGACTGCCTGACAGGAAAAGAATTAAACTGAATATGTTGAATTTTCTGGCATGCCAGCTCCACTATATGCGGAAAAGGATTGAGTTCCGCCGACTTTTGCTGTTGCAGAAAAAACTGGCTCATTGAGTGATGTGGCAAGTATTAGTTGTAGGTTGTAAGTTATAAGTTTTAAGCAGATAAAATATAGATTGCTGCATTAATTAGTTCACAGATAATCTTAGAAGCAATCCTTTTATCCGTACTACAAGATATTTTCTGCCAGGCAAAAGGACTTAACACTTACAACTTATCACTCACAACATTTTAAAAAAAGTGTAAAAACCACCACCGTGTGAAAATGGAAGTTATTGCTATTTTAATATCCATACTTTGTGAGGTGGTAGTTTTATCTTAAACAGATACTAACATTGACGATTACCTGAATATTATTAAACCAAAACGACTTGCTATTATGACAAAAGAACTACGGCTAACCCGTAAGCCAGCTTCTTGCATACGTCTGTTATTATGTTTGATGTTTGCAATTTCTTCCTTCTCTATCAATGCTCAAACTGTTACCGGTACTGTTTCCAACAAAGAAGGCGACAAACTTTCCGGTGTTACTGTTAATGTAAAGGGAACCAACCAGGGTACCACTACAGATGCTGATGGTAAATTCAGCATAAATGCTGCTGCCAAATCTGTTTTGGTTGTCAGCTCTGTTGGCTATGCGCCGCAGGAAATAGCCGTATCAGGAAGAACTGCATTTAATATTTCTATGGTGCGGGACTTGCGTAACCTGGATGAGGTGGTAGTAACTGCACTTGGTATTAAAAAAGAAAGTAAAAGACTTGGTTATTCTGCTACTACTGTTAGTACCGATCAGCTTACCAATGTTCGTACTACTAACCTTGGCAACAGCTTGCAGGGAAAAGTAGCCGGTTTAAATGTTTCTCCACCAGCAGGTGGCCCCGGCGGCTCATCTAAAATACGTATACGCGGCCAATCTTCATTTGGTGGCGACAACTCTCCTCTTATCATTGTTAATGGGATACCTATTAATAATTCATCCATCTCTGCAGGTGGTTCTGCCGGAAATGGAACCGGAAATCCTACCGGTGGTTCTT
>JBDSOC010000018.1:0-9420 GCA_039915085.1 Chitinophagaceae bacterium | reverse complement strand
TTTATCTTGTTTGATTCACAGAAGTAATTCATATCACTTTGGTAAAAAGATATGTGAAAAACTCAAAGAATTGATTCCTAAACAGCAATTTGAAATTCCAATTCAAGCAGCGATAGGAGCAAAAATTATTTCCCGCGAAACTATCAGCGCTATGAGAAAAGATGTAACCGCCAAATGTTATGGTGGAGATATCAGCCGCAAGCGCAAACTGCTGGAAAAACAAAAAGAAGGAAAGAAACGCATGCGCCAGATTGGTAACGTGGAAGTACCACAGGAAGCATTCCTGGCCGTACTGAAACTGGACGATTAAGAACAAGATGCTCTCCCGACCGGTACCGGAGGTTAGACGAGTTAAGAGAGGCTGGTATTTTTTGACACCAGCATTTAAGCATTATTGAACATCGTTGTGTCACTCACTTGTACGGTATAACTTTACTGAAGATGCAGTCTTATAATTTATCTAACCTGGCTGGTAGCTAACCGCTAAAAGCTTAAAGCTGTTTTCATGCGTACTCCTTTGCAAAAAGATGAAAAAGTATTACTGGTTACCCATACCAGCTGGCTATCTATGATTTGGCCTGCATTGTTTGTATTGGCAGCTGTCCTGGGTTCTTTTTTGATGGGGTTTATAGATCATTTTGGCTGGGCAGTTGCTTTATTGGGCATCATTGTTTTTACAATAAAATATCTTCAGTGGCAAGCCTATATATGGGTGGTGACCAATCAACGTGTAATAGATGAAACAGGTTTATTCAGTCATTTTGCAAAAGAGAGCCCGCTGGAGAAAATCAACAATGTTTCCTATAACCAGAATTTTGGGGGCCATATTTTTAATTATGGCATTGTTGAGATACAAACAGCTGCACAGGTGGGAGCCACCATTTATGATAAAGTTCACCGGCCAAAATTGTTGAAAGAAACAATTACACAGGCACAAACGGATTTTGAAAATCAAAAAGACATGCGACAGGCAAGTTTGATAGCATCTGCGATGGGCATGCATGGAAAATCACAGCCATCTGTAGCCGCAGAACTGGAGAAACTATTTGAACTGAAACAAAAAGGCGTGCTGAATGACGAAGAATATCTAAAAGCGAAGAACAGGTTGATTGGCTAGGTAAACGTAAAAAATTCTGAAATACTTGCTGCAGTTTTATTCTTCCATATTATATTCAGAAAAAATACTTGCTTTTTACATCCCTGGGTGGTGTCTCACCGCCCAGCTATTTCGTTCGATGGGACACCGATCGGGGATGACCTTTTGGTACTTTTTTTATGGAAAAAAAGTACCGCAAAAAAGCCAGTCGAAATTCACCTCATCCGGTCTTCGGCCACCTTCTCCAAATGGAGAGGAAAATGGAAACGTCTCTATTTGCCCGGTTTCGGCATAGTTCACTGATTATGCTTCTGTACTACGGTGACTTCAGCTGCGCCAATCCTAGCTTTTGAGGGACGACTAATTATTACCCGTCTTTTTCTTTATAGCCGGCTTCTTTTCTGCCTCTTCTTTTTTCTTTGCGTTCTCTATATTTTTTTCTGATTGTTCCATCAGTTTTTTCTCATTAATATTTCCGCCTTCATCTTTGATAGTAGCTTCCTGTGGAAATTCGCCATTCTGTAATTTAAAGTTGAAGACTTTGTCTACATGCACCCACTGTCCGTTTTCCCAGCGAAAACCTTCAAAATCGCCATCTGGTATGTAGGTTTCTTTCCTGGCCGGCTCTTCCGATTCAGATATGAGGTGGTCATAAATAATCATATCCATTTCCGGGTTGTAATTAAATAGTGTACGTGCTTCTTTTTTATACTCAATATCAAAACGGTTGAGTACCGGTTTTACCTTGCTTGTATCATCTTTAAAACTAATGACTGGGCCACCGAAAACCGGTTCGCCATTCTGATCAAAACTCAGGACTTCCATCCATTTACGGTTGCTGCTTACCGTGTAGTCATCAAAACCCAGCAGTGTATAATATTTTTTACCATTGAACTCTTTCTGAATAATGCGGTAGTAAATCGCACCTATCCAGTTCTTTCTCGTTCGTAAAGAATCAAGGGGTTTGCCCGTAAACATAGATGCATCAAAAAGGGGAAATAATTTAAGCGACCCGTCGGGTGTTTTCATCTGTATAGCGCCTTTCTGATAATACATGTATTCGTCTTTCTTCAGTTGCCATGTAAAAATGCGGAAAGAACTGTCCTGGGGATATAATTTGGATACAGTTGGCAATGAGTCAAATGGATATGAAAAGGAATTACCAATTTTTAGGGTGCGTACAAATGTTTTTACAAACTGGCTGTCAGAAAGAAAACGCTTGCCTGCTGTTTCGGCATTTATCATGCTGTCTGCATATATTTTCAGCGAATCCTCTTTTTTAATAATTATTTTTCTATCGGCAAGGCCGATCTTTTGTGCATTAGCAGTTAAAACACCCATGCACCCAATAAATGTTAAAAAGAAGAAAAATTTGTTCATGACTTTATAATGAATACCGAAGTTACAATAAACCTTTCCAATCCGGTCTGACGTCCTCGTCTGACCGATCCCATGCATATTATTCGTCAGACGAAGACGTCACACGGTGGGTGAAGCTTCAACGCAAACAGAGCCGATAAATTTTATTATTGGGGCAGCGCAGCTGCAAATTTTAACAGGCTGTTAAAACTGAGATCAATCAAAGGGTGGGGAAGGTGTAAATCGGGCTGTGTGGTAAGCATGAATATAGTGTGCATACCTGTATTACGGCCAAATTCCATATCACTCAGGTTATTTCCTATCATAATTGATTTACTAAAATCAATCTCAGGAAAATCAATTTTGGCTTTGAGTGCCATGCCGGGATGGGGTTTCCGTTCGGGATGGTTATTATCCAGGGATGTTGCATAGTAGATAGCGTCTATTCTGCCACCCGCGGCTTCTGCTTCCAGCAGCATTTTATTGTGTATTTGCATTAAATCCAGTTCGCTCATCAATCCTTTTCCTACCCCACGCTGGTTGGTTACAATAACAATAGCTCCAAAAATCCTGTTGCATATGGCAAGGGCATCCAGTACGCCATCATAAAACCTGAATTCAGCCATATTAAAAATATAGCTTCCTGCTTTATCGTGATTCAGCACACCGTCACGGTCAAGAAATAATGTCCAGCTTTTGTCAACCTGTTGCAGATCCAGCATGTATTGTGTTAATGTTTTAATGGAGTTGTGAATCAGGCGGGAAATAAATGAAATATTTTATTCCCGGTTGTGTTGTAATATACCCTTATTACAAATTCGTGATTTCCAGTTCTCCCTGTGCCTTTTCAAGATCTTCGGGCACGCCAATATCTATAAAATATCCTTCCTGTACGCATCCAT
This sequence comes from Chitinophagaceae bacterium, assembly GCA_039915085.1. GTDB lineage: Bacteria > Bacteroidota > Bacteroidia > Chitinophagales > Chitinophagaceae > JACMLD01. The sequence continues at coordinate 6,063 of JBDSOC010000018.1, read as the reverse complement.
ACATAGGCATTGCAGAGAAAAAAACTTCCAGGTAATCCTTTTCAAAAGAAAACTTTTCGGGTCTTTTTTGCTGCCTGAATCTTCCGGTATTCAATATGTACACACCACCATTGATCAATCCCTGCTGGTAATGTTTTTTTTCTTTAAAACTTTTTATGTGTGCATCCTCTTCTGTCTCAACTACACCATAACGCTCAAAATCTTTCATGGGTTTTAGTGAAAGTGTACATGCTGAACCACTTCTTTTATGAAAAGCAGCCAATGTTTCAAGGTTCACTTTAAACAAGGTATCTCCATTCAATATCAGCACATCCTTTACTTTTGTTTTTCCAATAGCAAGCTGAATAGCCCCGCCTGTTCCCAATGGTTCGTTTTCAATCACGTATTCGGCCGGCAGCGAAGGATAGTTTTCTTTTATCCAGGCGCTTATTACTTCATGCTTGTATCCAAGTGAAAAAATAAACTTCTCAATACCCTGCTGCCGGTAATAATCAATAATATAAGAAAGGAATGGCCTGCCGTTTACCGGGGCCATGCATTTGGGCAGATCAGGTAACACTGATTGTAATCTTGTTCCTAATCCACCTGCCAGAATAATTGCCTCTTTAATTTCCATAATTTTAAATGCCTCTCAGGCCTGCCCGGCCATTAAGGACGGGGATTGGGGGTAAAATATCTTTCTTCCGCTAATTGACAAATGATATGACCAATCATTATATGGCTTTCCTGTATACGGGGTGTATTTTTGGAAGGCACGTCAAACAAATAATCACTCAGCGCTTTCAGTTTGCCACCGCCTTCGCCGGTAAACCCAACCGTAATAACACCTTTCTCACGGGCTGTCTCAAACGCTTTTATGATATTTACTGAATTACCGGAGGTAGACAACCCGATTAACACGTCTCCTCTGTGTGCGAGCCCCTTTACCAGGCGCGCATAGATTACATCAAAACTGTAATCATTGGCAACGGCGGTCAGGTAAGATGTGTTACAATGCAATGCTTCAGCAGGCAACGCATCCCGGTCTAGATAGAAACGGCCACTGAATTCAGCTGCAAGATGCTGGGCATCTGCGGCACTGCCACCATTGCCGCAGAAATAAACACGGTGCCCATTCTTTAATGCGGCTACTGTTTCATTGGCAAGCTTGTCAATATTGTTCAGCATATGCTCGTCAGCAAGAATACTGTTCTTAACCGCTATAGATTCTTCAATAATATCTTTGATCTGTTTCATTTATTTTAAATAGTCTGCAAATATAGTTTACTGGTTCATTGGTTGAGCAGTTGATTGGTTGAAAGCCTGTTTCGGGTATTGACAGCCTGTTACTGATTAACCTTTCTACTGATCAGCTTTCTGCCCCAGATAGCCCACGTAGTAAGCCCATGTTCTGTAAACCGGGACGGCTGCCAATAACCACCAAATTGTTTCAAAGCATCCTGCCGTTGCATTTAAAATAACACCGCCATACAGATCACTGTACGGACTTACATCCGTACCACCACCGGCAAGTCCTATGCGTAAAGGTGCTTTACTTCTGTAAATCATGAGAGCAATGTCTGATGGCCCCCTAATCCCCCAGTGGGAAACTTTGGCAAGCCCCTTTTTAATTTTAAAAAACCGCTTATTATTATTGAAAGTAAACTGCACCCGAAACTATTCAACTTCCTTTTATTTCCACATTCATCAGGTTTCCACATTTTTCACATTCTCAGATAGTTTTATAATTTCCTGCGTTAACACTTTCCAGGAATACTTTTTTTTCTCTTCACGAAGTTGCGGCAAAAAATACGCCTCACCTAATACAAAATAACGTTCAATAGCAGCTGCCAGTGCAGCTGCTGACGGTTCAGCCACCAACCCGGCCTTTTTATGTGGCACATAATCCGGCAGGGCACCCACATTGGTAACTATCATGGGTTTTTCAAAATGATAGGCGAGTGGTGTTACCCCGCTTTGGGTGGCATTGCGGTAAGGCTGAATTACAACATCCGCTGCACAAAAATAATTTCTCACTTCCCTGTCTGCTACAAAGCCTGTTCTCAATATTAACAGGTCTCTTATTCCCAAAGCATCTATTTGTTGCTGATAATTTTTTTCATCTTCATAAAACTCACCCGCCACCAAAAGTTTTGGAATGGGAAATTTGGTTCCGGAAGTTCGGGACTGAATCCGGGTTTTCAGGAGACTCATTGCTTCAAACAAAATATCCAGCCCTTTATATTTTCTGATAAATCCGAAGAAAAGTATTATTAATTCCTGATTATTAATTAATAATTTCTCCCTCGCTGCTTCTTTTGAAACCGCAGGTCCGAAATTATCATACAAAGGATGGGCAACACGAACAGCAGGTTTACCCGGCTCTATTGATTTGAGATCTTTCATCACCTTATCGCTCATAGCGATAAAAGCATCACAGGGTTTCAAAAAATAATGCGTAAATGGTTTATCACCGGGTCTTTTTTCATGCGGGATTACATTATCTGTAATAGCAATCACTTTTGTATGGTTGTTCTTTTTAACTTTTCTCAATATAGTACCCAATGCCGGCCCCATTAATGGCAGCCAGTAACGTACAACAATTACATCAGGTTTCAGCCGCCTTAATTCATTTCCTACTTTATACCAGTTAAAGGGATTAACAGAATTCACCTTTTGCAGGATCTTTAAATGCTGCGGAGCGGGTTCTGCTGAATATTGTGACTTGCCGGGAAACAAGAATGAAGGGTACTGCAGTGAGAAATTATAAATCGTTACTTCATATCCCTGGTTTTGAAATTCTGTAGCCAGCCTTTCATTAAAAGTAGTAATACCACCTCCGCGAAAAGGATGGGCCGGACCGAGTATGATGATTGTTTTTATCAATGCAGGGTTCCTCAGTGTGAAAATGAATACAAATATGAAAGTGTGGAATTGTGGTATAGAGATGCTTTCATTTGGAATTTTTGTTAAGATGTACAATTTTTTTCTAACCGCAATTATTTTAATCTGCTTATCACACTTGTAATGTTCATTCGCTTCATTTATTGATCGAAACCAGTTTTTTCTTCAATTAAATAAGCATTTCTATTGGGTGAGTTTCTTGAAATCATTTCTCCTATAAAGCCGGAAAGAAATAATTGTGAACCGATTATCATAGCAGTCAGCACAATATAAAACGGTGGCCGGTTACTTAAGCCAATCTCAGGATGCATAAGCCGGGAAATAACAAGGTAAGCAAATACGACAAAACCAATACCGAAACAAATAGTACCCCAGCGGCCAAAGAAGTGCATGGGCCGCTTTCCATATTTGCCAACAAACATGATAGAGGCTAAATCGAGGGGTCCATTGATAAAACGGCTCAATCCAAACTTGGTGGTACCGTATTTCCTGGCCCTGTGTTCTACTACTTTTTCGCCAATTTTTTTGAAGCCTGCCCATTTTGCCAATACAGGGATGTACCGGTGCATATCGCCATAAATTTCAATGCTTCTTACTACATTTTTACGATATGCTTTTAATCCGCAATTAAAGTCATGCAGCTGAATGCCCGACAATGTTCTTGTGATACCATTATAAAACCTGGAAGGAATATTCTTTGTAAAAGTATTGTCATGGCGTATTTTTTTCCACCCACTGACAAGATCATATTTATCCTCTAATATCATTCTCCTTAATTCAGGTATTTCATCTGGCGAATCCTGCATATCTGCGTCCATGGTAATAATTACATCTCCTTTGGCCGACCTGAATCCTTCATTGAGTCCTGCAGATTTACCGTAGTTCCGCTGAAATTTGATGCCTTTTATATTTGGATTGGCAGTCTTCAGCTGCTGGATTATTTCCCATGAATTATCCTTGCTGCCATCATCTACAAAAATAATCTCGTAGCTGTATTGTTGTTCATTCATGACGCGTTCTATCCATGCCGTTAGTTCCGGTAATGACTCCGCTTCATCAATGAGTGGTATTACAATCGAAAGGTCCATCAGGATTATTCTTTAATATTGAAATTACTGATTCTTTTTTGCTATTGCGGCACCCATTAATGAACCAATAAGGCCGGGTATAAGCGAGGCGAAGATAGAAATTGAAACATATATGATCCACCTGTTTTTTGCTGCCTGATCTGCCAGCTGCTTTGCTTCTTCGTGCAGTGTATTACCCTGTTGTTCTATTGCTTTTACCGCAGCTTCCATTTCTGCAGGTCCGGGTACAGGGTAAATAAATTTCACTGCAATAAAAGTATAGACAGCCATTAAAAAGGCAACAAAAGCGGTCGTTCTGAAACCATGCGAAAATACATCACCAAAACCCGGTTTATTGCCGGATTGCCTGGTGTAAATGATACAGGCAGCCAGTACACCCAAAAATACTATAACGAGCCGCGGCATGTAGCGAACGCCATCAGGCACTGTTTTGTATAATGACTGCAAAATAATATCCAGTACAATCATTACAAAAAAAATGATAACGCCTTTGGTTATGCGCGGGGTGATTTTTTTTTCCATATCAGCGCCTGTTCAATACCATCTTTTCTCCATTAATAATGCCGGCTACTTTGCCGGTAAATACTGAGCCAATAAAAGGCGAATTGTGTGATCTTGATTTTATATCTTCTTTGGCAAATGAATATTTTTCACCAGGTTGAAATAAAGTAAGATTGGCTGTTGTGTTTTCTTTTACCGTGGGCACTGCCAGGCCAAAAATAGTCCGCGGGTTGATGCTGAGCAGTTCAATCCATCTTTCTTCACTTACACCAGGCATGGTTGTTTTTAAAACTGAATAGCAGGTCTGCAGGCCAATCATGCCATTTTTTGCATATTCAAATTCACAGGTTTTATGGTCCCAGTCCTGTGGCATATGGTGGGTAGCAATGCAATCTATTGTTCCGGCGGCAACAGCTTCACGCAAGGCAAGCATGTCGTTGCGGGTACGCAATGGCGGATTTACTTTTAGGTTGGTATCATAGGTGTATAAATCTTCATCACAAAATGCCAGGTGATAAGGTGTAACCGAGCAGGTAATCTTTATGCCACCTTCTTTTGCACGTTTAATATATTCTAATGATTTAGGAGAACTCACCCCGGTAAAATGCAATTTTGAATCTGCATAGCGGGCCAGTTTAATATCGCGGGCCACCATCAGCTCTTCCGCCATCGCCGGCTTGCCGGGCAGGCCCAGCCTGGTGGAGACAAGGCCCTCATTAATTAAGCCATACGGCGCAATTGTTTTATCATCGGGAATTTGTATGATTACGCCATTGAAAGATTTAATGTACTGCAGTGCTTTTAGAAGGATGCCGGCCGGCTGAAGCGGGTTCAGGCCATCGCTGAAAGCAACAGCACCGCTATTGTTCATGTCATACATCTCAGCCAGTTCTTTACCTTCGGCATTTTTGGTAATGGCGCCCAGGGGAATAATTTGCACCGGCAATGATTTCGATTGCTGTACCACGTATTCTACCTGCGATTTGGCATCAATAACCGGTTTGGTATTGGGTACCGCAAAGACGGTTGTATAGCCCCCTGCAGCAGCAGCGGCAGCGCCAGTCTGAAGCGTTTCTTTATATTCATACCCCGGGTCACAAAAATTAGCAAAGACATCGGCCCATCCGGGAGAAACATGTAAACCGTCTATCTCAATCAGCTGGTCAGCAGCTTCCTGCAGGTTATCAGCAATGGCGCTGATAATTCCGTCAACAATAAAAATATCTTTGCGGGAACGATGGTGCGGCGAATGCGGATCTGTAATGAAAACGTTTTTTAGTAGAAACTTCATTGTAAATGAGTTGTGCGAAGATAATGGTTGTTTTTGAAATTTTTGAATTTGAAAGAATGGCTTACATTTGCTGCCCCGGAAGCAGGGTTTTACACTGTTTTTTATACTGTTCGGGACGTAGCGCAGCCCGGTAGCGCACTAGCATGGGGTGCTAGGGGTCGCAAGTTCGAATCTTGTCGTCCCGACAATTTTTTTGTAAATACTAAAGCCCGCTTTCAGAGCGGGTTTTTTCGTTCGAAAAATTGCCGTGTTTTTTCTGATCTTATTAAGAAGACACACTGAATAGCTTAAGTAGTTCAA